>NZ_JRFE01000012.1 GCF_000756305.1 Myxosarcina sp. GI1 | reverse complement strand
TGGTTTGAGGATTTTGTTTGCCATATTTAAACAAAAACTTAAGCGCAGGTGATAATTCACCAGTTTCAGCAAAGGTTGCTAATTCCTCAAACGAAACTGATTGAGTAGCTATACCATACCCAAAAGTAATTTTCTCTGCTGCTATAACTTGATGGTTGGAAATAGCGACAAAGATGCAAGTAATAAACAAGACCAAATTAACTTTGAGCGATTGGGAAATCATTATTTAAATCAATATGAGTTTTATTGCCGCAGTAATTCTCTAAATTGTCGTTCGTAAATAAACCGAAAACCCAAGCATCTGTGGCTTTTGTAACTGTATTCTCGATTTAATATGATTTTTTAACTGCAATTATGCAGTTTTGTTTCAAGTTTGACTCGTCACTCTATTTTTATGGTATAAATGTACTAACAATAAAACTAAAGAGGAAGTCATGACAACAGAACACTATATTCTCAATCTAAATCCTCAAGCCGAAAGTAGTTGGGATCGCTGCGTACTCAGAAATCCTCTAACGGGAGAACGTTCCAATTTAGAAGCGGCGATCGCCAAAGCCGTAGGAGATAGAGCAGGTTCTTATTTAATTAATGTCAATATTGATGTCAGAGTATTGCAAAGTGGAGAGCCAAGCCTAACAGTTAAAAATACTGTCGAATTACCAAAACTTGGCAACATCAAACAAAAAAACAATCGCTTGCTTGCTTCTTAAAGTAAAAGGTAGTTAGGGCGATCGCCAATTTAATTGCCTTATTCATCAATGAACAATGAACAGCGAACGTCAATCCTTGTTCATTGCTAAATGTTAAATGATAACTGCTCATTGACGAGCGACCCACAGAGGCGCAGAGCCGCAGCCCCTAACGGGTCAAGAGCCGCCTAGCGGCGGTCTGCGCGTATGCGCTGCGCTCAACGGCGCGTATGCGCCTTGGGGCGTTAGCCCCGCCCTCAGAGCTGCGCAGTCACAGCCCGCGAAGGTTATAGACGAGATAACGAAGGCGGGCAAGCGTCGCTAGACACGACTTTGAGACATTCGGCTCTGTGACTGCCGACGTTGCTCCGCAACTGCGCCGAGTCGTTTTATTTGTTTTATAAAAAACGACTCGCGGCGGTAGCCGCCTACTGACGAAGACGCTACTCCTTCGGAGAAGGCTACGCCAACGTCAGTCGCGCCCTTGCGTACGCGCTGTTCGGCGTAAGACGCAAGGGAACGCGCACCAAGACGAACAAAGACTACATCAAAAATAAAGCAGCAGAGCAAAGTGAAAGTGCTGCTGCCTGAAAAGAATTGGCTTTAGAAAAAGAGAGAAGTCTAAAACAGGTAGAAGTTTACTTAAGGGAATTGAAACTGCTTCTAGCTCAAAATAAGCTTGATTAGAAGGATAGTAGTCAAATCGATCCAGAGGGAGTAAAGCCCCGTAGTGTAGCATAAAGGAAGTTGTGTAGTTATAAATAGAAATAACTAAAGGCGAAAAAACTAAAATAGAAGCAGAAAAGTAGTAGGTTAAGGGGATGTCAGAAATACTAACTATAGAAGAAATGGAGCAGAAATATCGAGGAGAATGGGTGTTAATCGCCTATAGCGAAACGGATGAAGATTTACAGGCAATCGCAGGAAAAGTTATCGCTCATTCGGTAGTGTAGCAATAATGTTAATGTCGCTCATAAGTTTTTAGCTTGTCCGTGTAAAACTTGGTAATTCCAAACGGCTTGAGTAACTTTTTTAACTTGAGAAACATTCTATCCTCTCTTCTTCCCAACACATAAGCCAGAATGGTTCTCGTTCTATAGTCAATGGCGTGCCATAATCATCAAGAGTAAATCTTCTTACTTGTCAACTTTATTGCTACACTACTATCCGTTACACACCCTAAAGCTTGAAGAGCTGTTTTTTGTGCGGGAGTTAAACCTTCTGTGCCAGTAATATTCATTTCTTCATACAATCGCGCTGTTCGCAAAATTTGGAGGCATTTCCCCGTTTGAGTATCCCACAATCTGATACTTTGATCCTGCGAACCACTAGCAACCATTTGACCGTTAGGATGAAAAGCAACAGCAGAAACTAAATGTTTGTGTCCCTGACAAATATGCAAACATTTTCCTGTTTGAATATCCCATAATCTTACAGTGCGATCGTGGGAAACACTAGCTAGGATATGACCGTCGGGACTAAATGCCACAGCAAATACCCAATTATTGTGTCCCTGAAAACTTTTTATTAATTTACCCCGTCGACAATCCCATAAGGCGATCGCATTATCGGTACTACCACTAACCAGAAGATGGGGATTTCGAGGATGAAAAGCTATTGATTTAACTCGATTTTTATGTCCTACTAAAATTTGCAATAACTTATTATTAGTAATATTCCATAACCTAATTAGACAATCTGTACTACCAGTAGCAAAAGTGTGACCATCGGGACTAAATGCCACTGACCAAACCTGATTGGTATGTCCCGAAAAAGTTTGCAGACAAACCCCTGTTGTCATATTCCAAAGTTTGGCAGTAGTATCTGCACTGCCACTGGCGAGGGTCTGACCATCAGGACTAAATGCTAGGGTATAGACCCAATCCTCATGTCCTTGGAGAATTTGATGACAATGACCAGTTGCCAAATTCCAAAATCTAATCGTGCGATCGCGACTGGCACTAGCTAGAATTTTCTCTTGGGGATGGAAAGCTAAGGATGTCACTAAATCTTGATGACCAGTTAGGGTTTGCAGACAATAATTCTTTTCCCAATCCCAAATTCTGATGGTGCAATCATTGCTGCCACTAGCAATTAAATTACCCTGGGAATTAAACGCTACGGGAACAACCCAGTCCGTACTACCTTTCCAAGTTTTGAGACACTTGCCGTCTTGACAGTCCCAGATTTTCATTGTTCGATCCAAACTTGCACAGACAATGGTTTGTCCATCAGGACTAAAATCCAGGGAAAAAATTTGATTGGCGTGTCCGTAGACCGTCCTGAGACAAGTACCTGTATGATAATTCCACAATCTTACCGTGCGATCGCTACTTCCTGTCGCTAGAGTCACTCCATCGGGACTAAAGGTAACAGCAGAAACTCCATCGCTGTGTTGCAAATAGGTATCCAGACATTGACCCGTAGTAACCTCCCAAATTTTGACCGTGCGGTCGCTGCTGCCACTAGCCAGAGTTATACCATCGGGACTAAAAGCAATAGATCGTACACTAGCTTGATGTTCTGTCCAAGTATTTAAACATTTTCCTGTAGTAACATCCCAGATTTTTATGGTGCGATCGTCACTGCCACTAGCGAAAGTAATTCCATTGGAATTAAATGAGACAGAACGAACACAACCTTGATGTCCTTTAAAAACCTTCAGACATTTTCCAGTAATCACATCCCAAAGACGCAATTGACAATCTCCACTGGCACTAACTAGAGTTTGATTATCGGGACTAAATGCCACGGCAAAGATTTCATTTTGGTGTCCGAGACAGGTTTTCACACACATCCCATCTCTAACCTGCCACAATTTAACACTGCAATCTGCCCCTGCACTGGCTAAAATTTTACCATCAGGACTAAAAGCGACGGAACGAACCCAATTAGTATGACCTTGGCAAATAATTAGTAATTTTCCCGTATTGGTTTCCCAGAGACGAATCTGACAATCGGTATCGCAGGTGACGAGAATTTGACCGTCAGGGCTAAAGGTAGCGGACAGAATATTACCTAATGTTTCGGTAAAGATAGATTTAGATAAGTCTGTCTGGGCAAAGTTAACTTGGTGTAATTTTAGCCCTTGGAGGTTGGCTTGCCAGATAGCTAATTCCGAAAAATCTAATCCTTGTAAATCTATTTTTAAAAGACGCAGTAAATTAATAACATTGCCACTTAAGTAACCCCGTTTTAAACGGCGATCGCTTGTAGTTTGGACAGTTTTAATTATTTTTAATAGTTGTTGTTTTAATTGCTGTTTTGTACCAAAAAATTCTAGTAGTTTATCGGCAACTGGTTTGAGAATTTGGATCTCTTGAGAAGAGCGTAAATAATTTTTACTCTGAACTTTTACCAAAGCAATTTTATTAAAAAGATTAATATTTGTAGTTTGAATTTCTTCTGCAATTTTAATAATCAATTCATAGGTAACATATTCTATAACTACCGTTTGTAGACCCCAATAATTCTCAGATTTTTCAATTAAAGAACGTTTTTGTAAAGCAGCTAAAGATCTTAATAAAATTCTTGAGGATACTGGATTAATAAAATCTTGTTGTAATTCTTGAATTGTTAATGGTTCGCGATTGATTGCCAGCCAATATAAAACTTGTTGCTCTAAAAAACTTAAACGATTAAACTGCTGTTGCAAAAGGTCGTAGATATCAGGAAAAATAAAACTATCACGTTGTAAAATTTGCAAAAAATCTGTAAGATTACCTCGAAAAAAATCTTGAATCGTGGTAGATACGATCTTTAATGCTAAAGGATTACCTCCATAGCGATCGACTAAAGTTTGCCATTCTAATTTTGTTCCTTGAAAAGTCCCTTTAGCAGCTAGTAGCTTTTGTCCTTCAATTTTTGATAATCCCGATAATTGTAGACAACGAATCGGTAAATTGTCTCCTTCCCAACTAGCTAATTCGGGGAGTGCTTCGCGGGAAGTTAAAATCAAACAACTTTGGTGATTGCTTTCCGCGATCGCCCTAAATAAATAACTATAATTTTCACGATCGGAACGATATTTTACTTGTAATGAACTAAAGTTTTGCTCGCTGCCGCTTTGCAAAATTGATTCTAGGTTATCTAAAATTAAAAGACATCGGGATGAGCGTAAATATTGCAATAATAAACTTATTTTTCGATCTAAAGGATCAGGTAAATCTTGTTGTTGTTGCTGGCTAAAAAATTGAATTAAATCTTCTAGAATTTTCTCCACAGAGGGCGTATTCTTTAAACTGCGCCAGATAATAAATTCAAATTGGCGATCGATTAAGCGAGCAGTTTTAATCGCTAGAGAGGTTTTACCAATTCCTCCCATTCCCAGTAAAGCAACTAAACGACAGCGATCTTGGAGAATATATTGTTTAAGGGTAGCAATTTCTGGAGATCGCCCAAAAAACACCGAAACATCGATTTCCTCTCCCCAATCTTGATGATTATCGCGATCGACGATTTCTTGCCATTGTAATCCCAAAACTTGACAAAAAGCCCGAAACGCATCGACATTTACCGCATACTTTCCCGACAAAAACCGCTTCCAAGTTCCTTCGGAAATACCATCGGCAAAATAACCAGTTTCCGCCCAAGAAATACCCAGAATTTCGCTAGCAGCCTCCAACCACCGCCAATCATCAATCGTCCAGCCCTTGGCTTTCCTCGCCTGTTTGACTATTGCTAAACCACGAGAGGAAACTTTGAGTGCAACCATAGATACTTGCTCGAAATCACTAGATACAGCTAAATTTTGCTCTTGAGTCGCATTTTAAAACAAAGTTGTATTTTCTATCTCAGATTTTAAGAGTTGTCAAGATCGATTTTACCGATCTCTTTGCCGATCCAAAACCGATCTTACTTAATTGGGCTGAAGAGAGGGATGCTAAGGATAACAAGAGTTCAGAAAATCAAGTGATCGAGAATTAGATAGTTTCTATTCTGGATATCGATCGCAACTTTTGTTCGAGAAGTAATCAACAAAATCTTTGTTTAACAGGAGAAAAAAGTTATGAAATTATCTTATCGTGGTGTTAACTACAAATCTGAAGCTGTTATTTTTCATCAACTTCAATCTAATTCATTCATCACAGGCAAATATCAAGGTCAACAATCGGCGATCGCTCCAAGCATTAATTTAGCGCACCATAATCATCTACAACTCAAATATCGTAGTGTGCAGTATGCCAGGGGTTGGGGTAAGTCCGAGCGCGAAACCTTCCCCCAACTGCAATTACAATCAGTCGCAGCTTAACTTTTCCTCGAACATTCAATAGGCGTTGCATCCCTGCGGGATGATCTGATAATAATGAGGAATGAAATGTCCAAATTGTCAGTCAGATAAAATCCGCAAGAATGGTCATCGCAGAGGGAAACAAAATTACCAGTGCAAGAGATGCGATCGCCAATTCATCAATAAGTATACAAAGCGTGGATACTCAATGGAAGTAAAAGAAAACTGCTTAAAAATGTATGTCAATGGTCTAGGGTTTCGAGCGATAGAAAGAATTACAGGAGTCAACCACAATACGGTGATTCGATGGGTCAGAAATTCTGCCCAGATTTTGCCTGACGCACCCTGGGTTTCAAAAATACCTGAGATTACTGAGGTAGATGAACTACAAACTTTTGTGGGTCAAAAAAAATAAAGTTTGGCGCAGCGGCTATCGCCGCAAGCGACGCTAGGCGCGTCTTCGAGCGAAAGCTCGTGCGACAGTTGTCAACCATTTTTCACCTGGAATTTTGGCTTGGGCGATTGGCGATCGCTCTCAGGAGACTTTTAAGCCCTTGTGGAAAATAATTAGAGGGTGGAAATCATTTTTTTATGTTACGGATGGATGGAAAGTTTACCCCTGTTTTATACAGCGATTTGCAGGTTCATGATGGACAGTAACAGCAGTGGGCAAACCAGTTACGTAAATGTTTCGGATTCATTAAATCCATCGCAATTTTAATGAGTGTATCAACCATTTTGGAGGTTCTCGGCGAGAACTGCCTTAAGAAAGCCTTGAGTTGTGACCACCAGTGTTCAATTGGATTAAACTCTGGAGAGTAGGGAGAAAGGTATAGTATCCTTGCTCCTACTGCTTCAATTAAAGGGGCAATAGCTTTGACCTTGTGTGCAGGTAGATTATCCATGACCACTACCGCCCCTTTCCAAAGTTGAGGAACAAGACATTTGGAGATATAAACTTCAAAGGCAGCAGAATCCATTGAACCATCAAGAGTCATTACACCTAACACTTTAGAAACTGCGATCGCGCCAATCACACTCACCTTGCCACCTCGATAAAAGGGTTTAAAGTCGTAGGCTCTTTCTCCAGGCGCAGCACGGGCATGAGTTCTCATCAATCCAAGTAACACTTCCATTTCCGATACGAAATACTAAATCTTTAAGGTCTATCTCTTTTACTTTTGACCAATACTCGGCTCGAAGAAGTTGAACTCGCTCAGTTTTAGCTTGGCTGGGACGGAATGTTTTTTTTTCGAGGCAATTTTAATCGCTGGAACGTTCTACACATGGTACTTTGGCTGACCCACAGTCCTGTTTCATCGTAGAGCAGTTCACAATATTCTGCTAAAGTTGCGTCATTATGTTTCTCAAATATAGCTATCAGTTGAGTTTTATATTTCATTACAGGACTTACCATAGACCCACCCTGCTTTCCAGGGATAATATGACCTTTTATCCGTTTCTGCGTAACTAATTTTTGAACAAAGTTTTTGCTAACAGCAAAACGCTGTGCGACTTTTCTGACTGAACTATCACCGTCTTCGATCGCACTTACAATCTTCTCTCTAAAATCTACCGAATAAGCTTTCATTTACGAGCTATTTTGACAATGCTTTATTGTCTCACATTTAGATGCAAACCGCTGTAAATGAGTGCGATCATCTTGTTCTTAAAACCTATATGACTAGGGTTGAAGGAGAAAATACTCGATTAAGACATTGTGCGCTGGAGCGCACCGCCGTTGCGAAAGCAACGTCGAATCGACGTATGTCGATTGCTCGTTTGAAAAGAAAAACTTTATGTTACTCTAAATGCGAACAAATGCTTCGAGCATCGGTTAAGTTATTGCTTCATTACCTTCACTATAAAGATATTCCTGTTTAAATCATCCCGCAGGGATGCAACGCCGATTTGAGCTATAAGTAAACCAGTAGCAACCTGGGGGAAAAGATTCGTCAGGATAAAGATTTCCCCATCTCCATCACGAGTAGTTTCGTCTAAAATTACTTTGACACGTCGAATTGTTGATAAATATCCTTCATTATCACTAACTTTAACAGTTTGTTCCCAGACTTGGCCCCCTTCTACTAAACCAATATGGCGGAATTCAGAAGCATCATGCCAAGGAAAACATTCATGTTCTCGGATAATAAAATAGCCAGCTCTAGCAACAATGCCACTCAAAAAGTTCAAAGTACAGAAATTGCGATCTGCTACCCATACATCATCATCTTCGATTGTGCTCAAAACTTTATTTAGTAAAGAACGTTCTTGAGCATGACCATCTTCACAGGGAAAAACATCGACCGCTAACATTAAGGATGGATCGAGTACAACTAAAGATTGTCCAGGTAAAGGCGCACTGTTACAGGTACGAAGAGGTTTAAGACGATGTTCACTTGCAGCTATTGCGTTGCCATCTAAAATTTTAAGTCGATAACCAGGCAGCCAATTAGGTAATTTTCCCTTTAAATGCAGAACAACTGCTTCCATTGAAGCTCCTGTTTCTCTAACTAATTCAGCACTTACATTGGACTCCATGGCATTGAGCTTGTTATAAACAGAAGTGACTGAAACAGACATTGTTGATACTTTAGCTTGATAAGCAGCGTGAATTGAAGGTCGAATTCCACAAGCGACTTCATTCATCATTTCTACTACAGTTGAAAATAGTAGTTCTTTTGTGTACTGAGTTTGTGTACTTTTTTCAAATAGCTCGTCAAGTTTTTGAGGAGATAAAATTGTTTCGAGGAGTCCACGAACCATTACTGAAATAGGACTTTCTTCTACAAAACGTTCAAATACTTGACCTAAAATCATTCTGACTGTTCCCCTATCTGTCAATTGTATTTTTTCAACTAACTATAATTTGGGGAAATTTACAAGACCTTGAAAGGGCTGGTTCTAGAGTCATAGAAACGCTTCATATTTCTTTTTTTGTTCGAGATTTAGTTTAACAATCATCAGATGATATTCGCACGATTATAAAAGTTACACACTTCATTGCTCGAAAAGTTTTTTAAGCCTAGAGCTACTTTTCCCTGTCTCCTGTTCCCTAAAACCTCTATTTTTCGTTTCGGTGCGTAAGTCCTGGATTATTATTTATTGAGAAATTTGTGCTTTAATTGCTTGTTTCTCCTACATCAGATTAGCATCAGAAGGAAAATCGCTTTAATTAGTTTTTGTCCTCGATTTGGTTGGATCGAGAATTTTCATGACGATTAATCAACTTTAAATTCGGGGATATAACTTTTATCGGTAGATTTAAAGATAAAGAAATCAACTGTTTTTATCTTTTTGATGAACAAACTAATTGCTTCTCCTCTAGGATTAAGAAAAATAAAACAAGCAAGAAAGGAAAAAGGCTGGAATGTCAATGATTCTCGTTGGTTGGAATCTGCTAGTAAAGTTTTAGGAATTACTGAGAAGGGTAAATTAGCAGCAGGGATTTCTTATGGAACTTGGAAACGTTTTTTAGGAGGCAAATATCCAATTAACGATCGCGCTTTTCAGGCTTATTGTCAGGTGTTAGGTTTGGAATGGCAAAGAGTAGTTGAAGGGAGAGAAAATATTGCTAGTAACACAACATTAAATGCTACTCAAAATCGAGATTGGGGAGAAGCGATCGATGTTTCAGTTTTTTTTGGTCGTCAAGAAGAGATTGTTACCTTAAGCAATTGGATAAAGCGCGATCGCTGTCGGGCGATTTTACTTTTGGGAATGGGGGGAATTGGTAAAACGGCTTTAGCTATTAAAGCTGCTCAAACTATTCAGACTGAATTCAAGTTTATTCTTTGGCGCAGTCTCCGTAATGCTCCTACTTTAGAGAGTTTATTAGCAGAAATAATTCAATTTATTAGTAATAAACAAGCAACTAAATTACCCGAAACAAATCAAGAAAAAATAGTCTTATTAATTTCATATTTACGTATATCCAAATGTTTGTTGATTTTAGATAATGCCGAATCAATTATAGCTAGTAATTCTATTCAAACTGATAATTTTTATCGTTTGGGATATGAAGATTATGAATTATTTTTTAAAGAGATCGCTGAAACTAAACATCAAAGTTGTTTGTTAATTACTTCTAGGGAAAAAATTAGAGAATTGGCTATTTTGGAAGGTAGCTCGCTATTAGTCCGCTGTTTACCCCTTCAAGGTTTGGCAACGGCAGAAGGTAAAGAAATTTTCCAGACTAAAGGTTCGTTTAGGGGTTCGGAAGCAGATTGGCAGTTACTTTTAAGGCGTTATGGTGGCAACCCTTTGGCATTAAAAATTGTTGCTTCCTATATTAAAGATTTTTTTGCGGGTAATCTTCAGGAATTTATTGCTGTTTTGCAAAATGGACTATTTATTTTTGATGATATTCGCTTACTTTTAGAAAAACAATTTCAACGTTTAAATTATCTCGAACAACAAATTATGTATTGGTTGGCAATTGAACGCCAGCCTATTACGTTATCTCAATTACAACAAAACTTTATTACTAATATTTCTTTGGGCAATTTAATTACCGCCTTAAAGAATTTAATAAATCGCTCTCTGATTGAAAGTATTAGCGATCGCTTTACTCAACAACCAGTAGTAATGGAATATGTTATTAGTGAATTAATTGACAGAATTAATGAAGAAATAATTACAGGAGAAATTAACTTATTTAATAGTCACGCCCTAATTCAAGCTCAAGCACCAGAATATATTTATAATTCTCAAGTTTTTTCGATCTTGCAACCTTTAATCGAACAATTATTATTTAGTTGCGGTATTCCAGAGTCTATTGGCGACTATCTGCAAGAAAATTTAGTTAATTGGAAAATTCAACCAATAAAAGGTTATTTTGCAGGGAATACGATTAATTTATTACGTCAACTACAAATAGATTTAACTGACTATGACTTTTCAGAATTAACAGTGTGGCAGGCAAATTTACAAGGTTTAAATTTACATCGGGTTAATTTTTCTGATTGCGATTTATCCCAGTCGATATTTACCGAAACCTTGGGCAATATCTTGTCTGCTGCCTTTAGTCCTCAAGGAAATAAATTTGCTACGGGTGATAATGGCAATAAAATTCGTATTTGGGATCGTCATACAGGAAAACTACTGGCTATCTGTCACGGACATGATAATTGGATTCGCTGCATTGCATTTAGTGCCGATGGTCAAACTATTGTCAGTGGTGCGGGGGATTTTCAAGTTAGATTGTGGAATGGGAATACAGGAGAATGTCGGCAAACTTTTTTAGGACATCAAGATGAAATTTATACTGTAGCGATCGCTCTTGATAGTATTTTAGCTAGTGGCAGTGGCGACTGTACGATTAAACTATGGGATATTGTTACAGGTCAATGTCTCCATACTCTCACGGGACATAAATCTTGGGTACGTTCGGTGGCATTTAGTCCTGATGGTCGTCTTTTAGCTAGTGGTAGTGGTGACTGTACGATTAAACTATGGGATATTGCTACAGGTCAATGTCTCCATACTCTCACGGGACATAAATCTTGGGTACGTTCGGTGGCATTTAGTCCTGATGGTCGTCTTTTAGCTAGTGGTAGTGGTGACTGTACGATTAAACTATGGGATATTACTACAGATCGATGTCTCCACACTCTCACAGGACATAGTGGTGCAGTTTATAGCGTAGCATTTAGTCCGATTGCCACCAAGAGCGATCGCCCGATGATTTTAGCTACAGGAAGTGGCGATACAACTGTGAGAATTTGGAATTTAAATACTTATCAATGTCAAAAAACCCTCTACGGACACAACAATGAAGTGATTACAGTAGATTTTGGCAACGATCGACAAACTGTGGTTTGTGCTAGTTTAGACCGCACCGTCAAATTATGGGATATTACTACAGGTCAATGTTTAAGGAATATTGAAGGTAACACTGATTGGGCTTTTCCTATAGCGTTTAATTCAGGTATCTTAGCGGGAATTTCTAGCGACTATCAAGTCAGATTATGGAATCTGTCTACTAAAGAATGTCAACAAACTTATTCAGGACATCAAGATCATATCTGGTCGGTAGCATGGAGTCCCGACGGTAAAACTCTTGCCAGTGGTGGTGCAGATTGCCAAATTAGATTGTGGAATGTCAATAATAACCAATGCGATCGCGTGTTAACTGGTCATCAAGATTGGATTCGAGCGATCGCTTTTCATCCCGATGGTAAAACTTTGATTAGTGGTAGTGGTGATGGCAAGGTTGCTATTTGGGATATCATTACAGGAACTTATGAAACGATCGATGTACCTCAAATTTGGTCTTTGGCATTAAGTAAAAACGGAAAATACTTAGCAACAGCAAGTACTAATTCTCAAGTACAAATCTGGGATTTAACTAGCAAAAAATGTCTGCATACTTGCATTAGTGATGATAATCGCGCTATCTATACAGTGGCTTGGAGTTTTGACAACATAATTTTTAGTGGTGGTGCTGACGGTAAAATTAGACTATGGAATGGGAATACAGGAGAATGTCGGCAAGTATTCCCAGGACATGAAGGATTTATCTTTGCTATAGCAGTAGATAATGAAGGTAAAATATTAGCTAGTGGTAGTGGCGATCGCACTGTTAAATTATGGGATATTACTACAGGTCAATGTCTCCAAACCCTTACAGGACATGACAACAAAGTATGTTCGGTAGCATTTAACGAAGGGGAAATCTTAGGCAGCGGTTCTCAAGATCAATCGATTAAACTTTGGGATATCTCCACGGGAAAATGTCTTAAAACTCTTAGGGTTACTAGACTTTATGAAAAATTAAATATTACTAGCGTGACTGGTTTAACTCTCGCACAGCAAGAAACTCTTAAAGTTTTAGGGGCGATCGCTAATATAAAACATTAAAACCTCTTGTAGCTTGTCTTCAAGCTTACAGGGTAAGAGCGCGCAAGAAAAATGAAGCTGTAATATGCTATCAAAATCCATCTCTCTAACGGTACTCAAACAATTTTAAAAGTCAAAATAAGATAAAATACTTTTATTGACTTTAACATTATTCTCAAGCGCGATCTCCATCATGAAAGAAACAACGGGAGCAGCCATGCCTCCCTGTTTCGATAGATGGTGTAAAAAGTTTGATGATTTACTGAGGGTAATCATGTAAAAGTAATGATATAAGCTGAAGTTTAAAATTAAAAACTTTCTACTCAATGCTTCAATACTTCTATAGCATTACCAAGATACAGTCGATTGAATTAAGTACCAAGGTTTATCTGAGTACTTAACCCAAGAACTCAAAAAACCTTCACAAGTTATGAAATTAGTTTAGTTGTACTGCCCCTATATCTGGTGTATCTGCGTAAGTCCTGTGAATAGAATGTGAGTTTCTTGGGCAATTGCATCGTGAGTAAAAAAAGCGTCTATAATTTTGAATTATATAAATACCGTTAACTTTTACGAACACAATTTTTAGCTGTAGATTCCTGACGCGCTTTATTATTATCAAACTTACTCGCATCCAATCCCGCCACAGGTGAAGCGGTAGTCATGATTTTGGTGCGGCTTTGAGACTTCCAGTATTCGTATTTGAGGAACGGAAACGAAGCTACTTTTTTGGCTAACGCCCAGAAAAATAAATAGCTAGCTAACAATCTTTCCAAAGCACCAAAGCAAGATTCTCTCAACTCTTCAATTTGGTCTTTTTGCTCGATGACCTCGGCATTTCTAAAGTAAATTTCATCATTATTGCTGCCCAAAACCATCGCCTCACTAAAGCCTTTTCTGGCGATCGCAGGATTTTGTCCGACGACATAAATTTCTGCCCCAGCCCAAATATTTCTCACGCCATTAGCCTGCTTTCCCGTCATCAACACCGCATTTTCTGCGGCTGAGGCACGAGCGCTACGTCTGCCGTCGGGTATCCCCAACCAGATTAAAGTACCTCTAACGACGCGATGTCCGTAAGCGTGAAGGAGATGATTCTGAGGGTTAGCACTGTGGACTTCTAAACTGGCAATGCCGTAGCTAAGGGAAAATAATTTGCTAACGTAGGCTTGTAAAAACTGGTTGACCCAAGGCACATCACCAATAACCAAGGTTCTCTTACCCATGCGAGCAAATAGCTGTCTACCTTGACAAGCACGTATGAGTAAAGTCCACAGCCAGGCACCGAAAATATAGACGGCGATATCTGCTAGAGTTACCGCAGGTGCGATCGCCGCTTGCCAACTAGAGGGTAAATTAAAAACTGCAAAAATTAATTCCGACAGAATTTTAACTAAAGAAATTGTATGTCCGAAGGGAATTACCCAGCCCACCGTTACTATGATATACAGCGCATGAATTGCCCAGGCTAGAGGAGTTTCGGTGATATGATTGCTCCAATGACGACCGCCACGAACTAGCTTGTGTCTAATGGCAGATTCGATTGGTTTTCCCTGGGTCGTAGTTCCCATAATCTGCGGTACGTTTTTACTGAGAAAATCTTCCTTCATCATTGCCAAAACCTGCAAACTTTCTTGAGTTAAGGTCATGCCGAAAGGATGCGAATTGGGAAACTTGGTTCTCATTTGTTTAGCAAGATAAAGTAGTAATTCAGTAAGGGTTTGCCAACCAGCAGCCGTAGTTACAGTGCTAGGTTCGGCGGTTCTGCGTCCAGAACCGTTGATAAATACGCGCTCGCGGCGATCGCCGATATTGCCTAAAAAGGTAGAGGAAGTAATGGTGGTAAGTCCCCCACTTCCTTTAGTGGCATCGATAAAGCTGCTCAATTCTCCCGTAAGGATAAAGAGTTCGCCGACAACTCCCTGACCGCATAGATAGTTAAAAGTATCGATCGCCTGGACGGTAGAAAAGGTTTGACCCGATTGAGTAATGGCTAATATTAGAGAGTCTTTATTTAAGTAAAGCTGGCTAAAATCTCGCTCTAGTCGCCCTAAAAGCTGATTGGCATCTATCGTTACCACATTTAAAAAGGGAAACACGGTTCTTAAATCTTTGGCAAATCTCTCACCCAACCAGAGGCTATTTTCCTCTCCCGTAATTAACAAATCTACAGTAGTCATCGGTCTGACTCGACTTACCGAGCCCGATTGAAACATCAGTTGTTGTTTTTTCTCAAAGCGTTGCACTTTTTCAGTCAGGAGATAGGCTAGGTAAGCAGCACTT
Organism: Myxosarcina sp. GI1; assembly: GCF_000756305.1. NCBI lineage: Bacteria > Bacillati > Cyanobacteriota > Cyanophyceae > Pleurocapsales > Pleurocapsaceae > Myxosarcina > Myxosarcina sp. GI1. The sequence continues at coordinate 112,838 of NZ_JRFE01000012.1, read as the reverse complement.
CTACGGCTGAGAGAATTAGGATCTTGCCAGGATTCTTTGATTTCTGCTAACACCGCAGGAATCGAATTAATGTCCTGGGTTACGGGATCTTCGTCGCCAGCAGCAGCAAAACGAATGTAGGGTAAGTAGGGATGATCTTTTAGGGAAACCCATCTAGTTTTTAATTCTTCGCTTAGCAGTAACTTTTGTTGGCTTAGGGAGTAAACAGCAACATCTTTGGCACTGACTAAGGCAACTTCTCCTGCTTGCCGATCGAGATCCAACCGAAAAGACTGAGGATTGCCCAGCAAAACTCGGTCTACGGCTGCGGGTTCGGAAGCATAGACCATATAGCCCTGCTGCCAGTTAAAACCAATGGTTATCGGTTGTCCTTTAGCACTGAGAACTAGTCTTTTTGCCGACAGCGTTGAAACCGTTACCAAACCAAAACTGCCTTTAGCTTTGGACATGAATATTTTAGTGGCATGAAATAGGTTGTTGTTAAAAAAAGCTTTGATGGCGGTTTGCACGAAGGCGGTTCTTTGTAGCTGACTCCACTGCGCGGTAAAACTGTGAGTGTTTATTTTTGCTAAGATACGTTGCGCCAGACTATTTAAAGATTCTGGTGGTATGGCAGAGTTGTTAACTGGGAGAGAAGATTGCATCTCGACAAATACTCGTTCGAGAATTTCTGCCAAACCCGTCAACTCTGCTACAGAAGGAGCAGTATTCGGCGTGTCTGCATAGGGTTCGAGTCCGCCGAAAGTTTCTTCGAGCGAAGTTACGATCGCCATTTGATATGCCAACCGTACCGAAGGATACCACATTCCATTAGTAATTAATAAATCCATTATCCCCGCAATCTTGGGTGAATCTCCCCTAGTGGCATTGGGGGTATGTAAAATTCTCTCTAGCCACAGTCCCAAAGTGGCACTATCGACATCTTTATTAAACAGCGTCCAACTATCAAAGTCGCCGTTGTGGGTGATACGGTGGTTGACATTTTTAGTTTGACAGTTCCATTCACCATCTTTAAATTGCCAGACTTTTTCTGGACGCGCCGCCATCCATTCATGCCAGTGGGTTTCTATTTCTGAAGGGGCAGTGCCACTGGTGGCATAGCGATAGTGCCATGCCCCCATTAATGTCGATGATAGGGGTTCGATCCCAGAGGCAGTTGCCTTTTGTCTGACGGTTGCAAAGGCTGCTTCTAGAGATTTGGTGAGATTAGCTCGTTTGCGATTGACGATCTTTTTGCCAACCAATACGGCGTTATCTTGGTTACGAGCTACTACTAAACCGCCTCCTGCCTGTTCGCCGCGAATTTCGGTTTCTCTACCCATCTGTAACGCAATTTTTACCAATCTTTCGGGCAAAAGTTTATTGCCATCGTCGGCGTTTCTTTCGGCAATAAAGCCAAAGTTACCGCAGTAAAGATACTCTGCTACTCCCGTTACTGTTGCTTCTAGATCTGAAAGAGAAACTAGAGCAATTATTAGATTTGCCGCGAGCGCAATTTCTCCTAAAAAATTATCGGTATACGAACTAAAGATAATGACTGCTAAAAGATTAAATGCAATTCCGCCAGCAGCTTTAAATCTTAACTGAGTAGAGTTTTCTACTGCTATGTATGGTTGGCTGGAAGACAGTAAAGGAATAAATATCTGGTTAAAAGGTAATAATGACTTAAAAATATCTCGAATACTGCGATGTTCGAGAATGTTATTGAGGTTGATATTATTTAGTTGGCGATTGACGAAAGCGATCGCCAGGGTATGACCCAAACCATGTAAAATAATTGCGCTATTCCAAACTAATCTAAGAAAAATAGAGTAGCAAAAGAACAAATAAATACTAGAAATTCCGCTATTGATACTATTGATAATTATGAATAAAATAGAGATCGCTTCGGGAACTATATTTTGAATAATCAAAAACCAAATTAACATTTGTCACTCTCTTGACTAAATATATACCAACGGTCACGACAGGTTCCAGTCTGCGCATCGCGGGGTCGCTGCTACCTTCTGAAGCCCGAGTAATCCGTGACTTAAAGTATCTCTTAGCTAAGCCAACTGAGGTAAGATCGGTTTTGGATCGGCAAAAACTAGGGCTTGTCAATAGCAGGGAGGGTATTGTCAACTTAACAGAAAGGGCGGTGTGAGATAATGGAAGTATGAGTAGCAATCCCTATCATCGTCATCGCTTCACCCCAGAAATCATCAGTTATTGAGTTTGGCAGGCTCCAGCGTGCAACAGTTTCTCTTTGAGCTATCGAGACATAGAAAAATTGATGCTTTACAAAGGAATAGAAGTAACTTACGAAAATATTCGGAATTGGGTGGCCAAATTCAGCTTGTCCGCAGCGAAAAAAATAAGAAACCAGAGAGCCAAAGCCAGTGACAAATGGCATTTAGATGAAATCAAAATCGTCATCAAGGGTGAAATTCATTGGCTTTGGCGAGCCGTAGATGAGAACGGTTTGGTATTAGACATTTTAATTCAGAAACGGCGCAATGCTTAAGCTGCCAAACGATTGATGAAGAAGCTACTGAAGAAACAGGGATTAACTCCCAGAGTTATTGTTACCGATAAGCTTAAAAGCTACGGAGCAGCGATGAAACAAATAGGTTTAAGTGTAGAACACAGACAGCACAAAAGTTTAAATAATCAAGCCGAGAATTCACATTAATGGACGAGATTACGAGAAAAGAAGATGCGAAGGTTTAAGTCTTCTGGTCAGGCGCAGCGATTTTCGGCAACTTCGGAACTAATCGGAGAGCGAAAAAAAGTGGGGGCAATCATAGTAAAATGACCTAATGTCAGAGACTTCAACTCCCGTCACGTACCAGCTAAAAATAGTGTTAGTCGGCATCAGTCCGATGATTTGGCGACGGATAAAAGTGAGTAGCGATCTTACCATTGCCGATCTTCACTACATAATTCAGATTGTCATGGGCTGGAAAGAGGAACATCTACACCAATTCCTGATTCATGGCGTACATTATGGCATCAATTACCCTGGCACGGGTGGATTCATGGGCAATGCTCATGAAATCAAACTATCCAAATTTGGTTTCAGAGAAAGAGAAAAATTCAGCTACGAATACGACTTTTACAGCAATTGGAAACATCAAATTAGAGTAGAAGCTATTTTGCCTGATGAAAGCGAGCGAGTATTACCAATATGTACCGCTGGCAAAGGAAGCTGCCCTCCCGAAAATTGTGATTTAGTCAAGTAGATAAATTCAATTAATTGGAAAATGGTTGTAGCAACTACAGTAGATAACAAAAAGATTATATCCGAATTTACTTTCTAATTTATTTAAACTTGAAATATTCAAATTACATCGCTCGATCGCGTACACATAGTATTTTTATTAATATTTTCTTATAGTTTTATTACAATTTAAATTATGGTTTCGGCTAACAAGGTAACTAAAGCAGTTATACCCGCAGCAGGTTTTGGAACTCGAATGTATCCCATAACTAAAGCGATTAAAAAGGAGTTTTTGCCAATTGTCGATCGCGACGGACGAGCCAAACCAATAATTTTAGCAATAGTAGAAGAAGCCATAAGCGCGGGTATAGAAGAAATTGCAATTATCACTCAAGAAAGCGATCGCGATTTATTTTTAGACTTCTTTCAGTCTCAACCATCACCAGAACTATGGCAGAAGCTATCATCAGAAAACAGAGAATATAGTCAGTATTTACAAAAATTGGGCGATCGCATTACTATTCTTACTCAATCTAAACCAGAGGGATTTGGTCATGCTGTGTTTTGCGCTAAAGATTGGGTAAACAACGAACCGTTTTTATTACTATTAGGCGATCATGTATATATTTCCGAAACCGAAGTTTCTTGTAGTAGGCAGCTAGTTGATGTCTACAAGAGAGTAAATAAAAGCGTTGTTGGAATTACGATAATGTCTGATGAAATTATTCAGAAAGCAGGCTGTATTGGAGGCACTTGGCAAGAAGACAAATCTCTGTTGAACATTACCCAAATATACGAAAAGCCATCTCTAGAATATGCTCGTGAACATTTACACGTGGCAGGCATGAACGAGAAGGAATTTTTGGGCATTTTTGGATTGTATATTTTAGAACCCAAAATATTTGACTTTTTAGCTTCAGAAATTGCTAATAACGAACGATTTAAAGGTGAATTCCAACTAACTACCTGCTTGGATAAACTACAGTCAGAAGTAGGCGCGATCGGCTATTTAGTTAAAGGTCAACCTTATGATACGGGAATGCCGTTATTCTATCGTCAGACAATGATTGATTTTTACAATTGAGTAGTTGTGATGAATAGACTTGTTGGGAATTAAGCTAAAAAAGTAGCTATAACCTATATTCATCATAGGATTTAGCGTTTTTTGATAGACAATATCTGAAAACCTTATATGATAAGCTTTTCAGTCATTTCAAATGTTATTACCCAACAAGTCTAATTTTGATGATTATCAGACTTTTAAATACTAAACCAATGGCAAACTAACGTAAAAAGTGCTGCCTTCACCCAAACGGCTTTCTACCCAAATTTGTCCGTCGTGCCTTTCGACAATGTGACGGCAAATAGCCAATCCCAAACCAGTTCCGCCTTTACCACGAGAATCAGAAGCATCAACCTGTTGAAAACGCTCGAAGATAGAGTGTAACTTATTAGCAGGAATACCTCTACCAGTATCTTTTACCTGTAGCAAACAGCGATCGCCTTCAATAGCTGCTTTTAACCATACTTTTGCCCTTGGTTCGGAAAATTTAATCGCGTTGCTGAGTAAGTTAGTTAGAGTTTGTAAAATGCAGTCTGGATCGATTTTTAGTTTAACTGCAAGAGATTCTAACTGTAATTCTACTCTCGCTCGTTCTGCCATCGGCTGCATGGTTTCTACTGCCTGTACTAACAGCCGATCTAGATGGCAATCTACTGGCTCGATCGCAATTTTGCCAGATTTTATGCGTTCTAAATCTAAGATATCGTTAACCAGGCGAATCAAGCGTTCTATATTACGAATGGCTACTTGCAATATTTGTTTGCCGCGATCGCTCAAAGTTCCCAATTGACCCGTGTTCAACAAGTCTAGTGCACCAATGGTTGAAGTCATGGGAGTTCGCAATTCGTGACTGACTAAAGAAATAAATTCATTTTCTAACCGTTTGCGTTCGGTGATGTCGTTCATAATTTGCAGAGTGCATTGAGTTTCACCCAACTGAATCAATTCTAAAGATAGTAAAACGTTTTTAACTTGACCCGATTTAGACCGAAACTCTAATTCCTGGTTGCGAACAAAACCTCGCGACTGAGATTTTTTTAAAGCGTATTTATATACTTCTAAAGCACAGGAAGAATAAATGCGATCGATCTGTTCTCCTACCACTGCTGCTTCGGAGTAGCCGCTCATGTGCAAAAAACTATCGTTGACTTCTACAAAACGCCCTTCTAAAACGGTGGCGATCGCAATCGGATTGGGACAGGCGCGAAAGGCTTTGGCAAACTTATCTTCGGCAGCGGTTTTTTTAGCTATTTCTTGCTGGAGATGAATATTTTGCGCTTGAAGCTGCAATTGCAAGTTACGAATTGTTAAGTGAGTATCTAATCTGGCTAATACTTCTTCAACCTGAAACGGCTTGGTAATATAGTCTACACCACCAGCCTGAAAAGCTTTGACTTTATCAAAAACATCTCCCAAAGCACTAATAAAGATCACGGGAATATTACGAGTGCGATCGTCGGCTTTAAGCTCCTGGCAGACCTCATAGCCATTCATTTGAGGCATTTTAACATCTAACAAAATCAAGTCTGGGGGTGCGGCTTTAGCTCCCCGTAAGGCTGTAGAACCTTTGGTTACGCTTCTAACTTTGTAACCTTTTTCCGTCAACATTTGAGATAATAAAGCCAAATTTTCTGGCGTATCGTCAATTGCCAGAATATCTGCTTTGTGATTGCTGGTTCGCGCTCTCGTCATCGATTTAGCCGACAAGTATTAATACTATCAAAATAGTACCGTAGCTGAAGCCAAGAATAGCTTTTGACTTCTTCTGGTGTCTAAATTTCGATCGCTTTTATTGCTTTGTAAATTGCCTGTTGTTGTTCGGCATCATAACCCCAACGTTTGAGAAAGCTTTGGTAATTACCTTCACCTTTAGCAATAGTTTGCTCTAATTTGGTTATTTCTGTTTTAACTATATCTAAATTCATCTGCCGAATTAAATTAGCAGTCCTTCTGGCAACTTGCTCCGAACCCAGGGCATTTTCTAGATCCTGATTGCGTTGATGAACCACTGCCATTGCCGTAGACATGGCTAAATTTTTGACTAATAGTTCGCCAACTATTTCGGGAGCGGTTTTTAAAGCTTCAATTACTCCAGATGACGGATTATCTGCCAGGGTCAAATCTCCAGTTAGATAAGGCACAAAAAAGCCTCGCGCTCCTGCTTTAGTATCGATCATCGTGGCGATCGCCCGTTCGATTTCTGACTCCTGAAGTTCGTTTTGGCTCATCTTAACCATCAACGATTGAGTTTCTAAAATTGCCTCTTGAAACGAGAGTGATGGTGTTTGCTGTTGAGAATGGTTCATGACTATATATATGGTTATAGTGTTAATTGAGCTTTAAAAATTTATCTAGTGCTGTTGTCATTGTTGGCGGCCAACGACGAATATTTTGCACCCACTCTAGATCTTGGTAACGATTGTCTAAGCCTACTGTCGCTACCCAGTTACTTTCGGCTTCTCCTTGTTTGCCCTCTACCCAAAGCACTGCTGCTAGAGCCGCACGCATATCGGCAAACATAGGATACTTGCGAACTAAATTACGCATTTGACGAATCGCTTCGGCGCGATCGCCCAATTGATAGGTAACTAAAGCAGCATTAGCGCGAGCCAAAGCAAAATCGGGTGCGAGACTAACCGCCTGGTTATAGTCATCTAAAGCTTCTTGCCATTTTTCCTGTCCTGCTTTGGCGTTACCGCGATTATTGTAAGCCGTTGGATCTCGGTCGTCGATTTCCAGCACGCGATTGTAATCGGCTAAAGCTAGTTGCCAGCGTCTTTGACCTTCATAAGCAATACCACGATTGAGATAGGCATCGGGATATTCGGGGGCGAGTTCGATCGAGCGACTGTAATCGGCGATCGCGGCTGCTAATTTATACTGACCGATGCGAACGTTGCCTCGATTGCTCCAGACGGCAGGATTATCAGGAAATTCATCGATTAGCTGCGTCCAATAATCTTCGGAACGAGCAAAGTCACCATTTTGAGCGGCACGAACTGCTTTTTGGGCGATTTGCTCTCCTCTTTTTATCTGTTGAGTAGTGATATTGATATTGTGATTGGTATCTGCCAGAGCCAGAGTGGGGCTATACAGCCATAGGCAGCAGATCCACAATAAACAGAGCAAGGTGTGAATTAGAGAATTTATTAGAGTCATATTATATGTTTATATTTAGTTTAATATTTTCTCTAAATTGAGCAACGATTGAAGATTACTGACGAATTTACGTGGTTGAGGACGACCGTTTCTCTAGTAATTTTTGAGATAATTAAATTAATTTCTACTCTATCTACAGGCGATTCGCATGATTGCGGTACGCCGAACGTAATCGCACCGATGGTCTAGCGTACTAACTTGACTCTCGATCGAGTATAGATATTGCTTGAATATTCTGTTAACAAACAATCGCCAACTTTAATGACTTTAATTCGCATTCCTCAAGCCTGGGAAATTTCCGAAAATCAGATAACTCCGCCTCGACTGTACTATAATCGCCGTCGCTTTATTAAAACTCTAATTGGGGCAGGCATCGGAGCGAGTGTATTACCTCTAGCTGGTTGCCAAGCAGGAACTGCCGTTGGCAAATCTGCTTCACAAACCGCTTTAGAAGCTAGCCTGGATTTACCGCCTATTGATGTCGCCCAGAATCCTAAATTTGCCAAAGTTAACCGACCGATAACTACAGAAGAAATTGCAGGACAATACAATAATTTTTATGAGTATGGTGGCAATAAGAAAATTTGGCTCGATGCCCAAAAATTACCTACAGAAAATTGGCAGGTTGAAGTAACGGGTTTGGTTAAAAATCCTCGTACCTACGACATTGACGACCTCAAACAACAGTTTCCCCTCGAAGAAAGAATTTATCGCTTTCGTTGCGTTGAAGCCTGGTCTATGGTGCTGCCTTGGATTGGTTTTCCCATGAAAGCTTTAATTGAGGCTGTCGAACCTACTGCTAAAGCTAAGTTTGTTAGCTTCACTTCTTTTTATGACCCCGAAATTACTACAGGTCCTACATTTCATTTGGGTTCGCTTCCCTGGCCATATACAGAAGGACTGCGAATTGAAGAAATGGCAAACGACCTGGCTTTTTTTGCAGTTGGTATTTACGGTCATGACTTGCCCAAACAACATGGCGCACCCTTACGTATGGTTACTCCCTGGAAATACGGGTTTAAAGGAGCTAAATCTATTGTCAAGATTGAATTTATGGCAACTCAGCCAGCCACTTACTGGAATACTCTCGATCCTAACGAATACAAGTTTGAAGCTAATGTAGAACCCGATGTTCCCCATCCTCGATGGTCGCAGGCTACAGAAAAATTTATCAGTACGGGACCTGGCTTATCGTGGGAAATTAAAGAAACACTTCCCTACAATGGCTATGGAGAATATGTAGCTAGTCTGTACGCCTAAAAAATATAGTGTCGGGCAATATCGACCGATTTTCTATAAAAAACTGAGGTAGTTTAATATAACCGCCTCAGTATAAAATTTAGCCTAAAAAAAAGCTGGCTTAAATCGAAGAAAAACTTGGTAGTTTATCTTCCTTTTTTAATATCTCGCGCCATATTACGGAACATATCCATACTGCTGTCGCTTTGACGACGCTGCTCTGGCTTTTTACTATAACTAGCGTTGAGAGAACTAGTTTGAGTGTTAGCTTGATTGACCGCAGAACCAGTAGTAATGCTAGATTGCGGTTTAAAATTACCGCTAGTTTGAGTTACTATAGAGCCGCCAGTAGCTCCCGGCTGACCTTGAGAAGAACTTAGAGTAGGTTTGATTTCATTACCAAAACCTGCATTTCCCATAGAAGAAGTCTCTACGGTTATTTCAAAACCCTCTGTATTTTTTAAAGTTTTAGGAAAAGTTTTTCTAACTTTCTTTGCCTTTCTCATATAGTCGATGTCGCCCAGAGTCTGTGAATCATCTGGACTGAGAAAAAAATCATTTTTTGCCATGAATTGTGTCTCCTGTGATGGTGCCGATGAAAATACGTCTAAATTAAAATTTCGCCTGGCTATAGTTGCGAAAAATAACCAAAAATTAATTTAAGTTAAGTTAAATGTTATTGTACATATAAATAAAACTAATAGTCAAATAAAAAGCGATCTCTCGAAAGGTAATAGCTGTCAAGTTTTTTTTGCTGACGAATAGCAAATTGCCAAGCTAAGTAGCAGCTATTTTTAGCTATTTATAGTTTTAATAACCGTTACAAGATCGAGCGGTTAGTTTTAAAAAATACAAATTTTTCTAATTTAGTTTGAGGTTGACTCTGCACCACTACAAAGTTGCCTAAAAATATTCAAGCATTTACAGCGATCGCAACCCTCAGTTTTCATCTCTTTCAAAATATCGGATTGGAATGAAAATACTGAAGTGGTTTTAAATAACTACTTCAGTAAAAATTTAGCCTTTAAAATAATTGGCTCAAATCAGAAAAACTTTGTTTATCTTCTTTTTTTCATGTCCCGCGCCATGTTACGGAACATATCCATACTGCTGTCGCTTCGACGACGCTGTTTTGAGCTTTTATTAGAACTTGCGTTAGTAAAGCTAGATTGCGGTTTGAAATTGCCACTAGTTTGAGTGACCACAGAACCTCCAGTAGCTCCAGGCTGACCTTGAGAACTAAAATTAGAAGAGCCAAAAGCTCTATTGCTACTTTGGTCTTGCTCGTTTCCAGTATTAGAATTTTTATTTTTTATTGACGCAGTATCTGTGACTACTTCAAAAGCACCTTGATTACTAGCATTTTTGGGAAAAGTTTTTCTTACCTTCTTTGACTTTCTCATAAACTCAATGTCGCCCATACTTTGAGAATCGTCTGGACTGAGAAAAAAATCATTTTTTGGCATGAATCGTATCTCCTGAAGTTTGCTAATGATTATATTTTTAGATTAAAATTTCGCTTGACTATAGTTGCGAAAAATAACCAAAAATTAATATAAGTTAAGTTAAAAGCTATTTTACATATAAACAAAACTAATAGTCAAATAAAAAATAATTGCTTGAAACAAGAGCTATCAGGTTTTCCTACTGAATACTGGAAAATTACAGTGTGAAATAATAGCTATTTATAGCTTTAATAATTAGTGTGACTTTAATTAATTTATTTTACAAAAGTACAAAAAATTATAATTTGTTTTGATATTAGCACAGTAATACTACAATTTTGCCTTAAAATATATTAAGCATTTATAGCGATCGCCACAAAGCAAAAATTTACCTATTAATTTAAGGGAGCTAGCTAGTTTTTAGTCTGCGAACAAAGCAAGATAAGTTACTGCCTGTGACTTTCAAATAAGCCAAATTGAAAACCTACAGCTAGAACAAACTTTGCTAAGATTGGCTACGAATATTATTATTTTTATCGCTCGCTTATGTCTTCTGTGATAACCATTCATAACCGCGCTAATTCTCAGCAATTAGCGATCGCCCCTCCTAGTTCGGGAATAGCAGTACGAGGAGCGATCGCCATACCAGGAGATAAATCAATTTCTCATCGTGCCTTGATGTTGGGAGCAATTGCCTCTGGAGAGACAATTATTGAAGGATTGCTATTAGGAGAAGACCCTCGCAGCACCGCTAACTGTTTTCGGGCGATGGGAGCGCAAATATCCGAACTAAATACCGAGCGAGTTGTGGTTAAAGGAGTCGGTTTGGGCAATTTGCAAGAACCTGCTGGCGTTTTGGATGCGGGTAATTCTGGAACTACGATACGGTTAATGCTGGGCTTATTGGCATCTCATCCCGACAGATTGTTTGTAGTTACGGGAGATAGTTCGTTGCGATCGCGTCCTATGTCTCGCGTGGTTACTCCCTTAGAACGCATGGGTGCAACTATCTGGGGACGCAAGCAAAATTCACTGGCTCCTTTAGCGGTCAAAGGCAGAAAGCTTAAAGCCATAAACTATTTATCTCCTATTGCTTCGGCACAGGTCAAGTCATGTATTTTGCTGGCGGGATTAATGGCAGAAGGCAATACTACAGTTATCGAACCAGCTTTGTCTCGCGACCACAGCGAACGAATGTTAAAGGCTTTTGGTGCCAAACTAACGGTAGACCCGCAAACTAATAGCGTTACTTTAATCGGACAACCTCAACTTACAGGACAAAAGGTCGTCGTTCCAGGTGATATTAGTTCTGCTGCCTTTTGGCTGGTGGCTGCGGCAATTGTGCCTGACTCAGAATTGTTAATTACTAATGTCGGAATTAATCCTACTCGCACTGGAATCTTAGAGGCTCTAGAAATGATGGAGGCAGATATTACTAGAGAAAACGAACGTATTGTAGCAGGCGAACCAGTTGCCGACTTGCGCGTCCGCTACAGCCAACTTAAAGCCTGCACTCTGAAAGGCAGTTTGATTCCCCGTCTCATCGATGAAATTCCAATTATAGCAGTGGCTGCTGCTTTTGCGGAGGGAACTACAGTTATTAAAGATGCAGCAGAGTTACGAGTCAAAGAGAGCGATCGCCTGGCAGTAATGGCATCAGAACTAACTAAAATGGGAGTAAAGATCGGCGAATTGCCCGATGGCTTGGAAATTACTGGCGGCAATTTTCTAAAGGGAACGGATGTCGATAGTTATACAGATCATCGTATTGCTATGAGTCTGGCGATCGCAGGTTTAACTGCCGAGGGGGTTACTACCATTCATCGCGCCGAAGCAGCCTCAATTTCTTATCCCAACTTCGTTAATACTTTACAGCAGGTAACCACCTGAAATTCGCTACTGTCAACGATGTGAATAAGCTTTTCTCGCCCAAGTTTGAATTGGTTCTGAAAATAAAGAATGATAGTTTTGTAGTTCACTGGCAGTCATGCCTAATCTACTGGCGCGAGCGAACAATCTTTCTAATGAGCCTATGGCTCGTTCGGCTTCTTTAGTGGATTTAGGAGAATTAACTGCTAATAGTTTATCTAGTTCGCCTCTAATATTAGTTAAAGAAGAAAATTCTGAATCAGAACGTCGTTTTTTATCGGACGGAGCTAAAGAGCGATCGCCATTTTGGTCTTCATCATCCATTAATTGACTCATAGGAGGCACGTAAGTATGAGTTTCGGCATCATACGCTAAAACCTCTCCCGTTTCAATGCGATAAATCCAGGCATAAATCCGCAGCTTACCCTGATGTATTCTGGCTCTTACTACAGGATATGTTTTAAGATTATCGATCTGGATCAAAACATTTTCCGCTACTAAAGTTTCAATCAACTCCTCTCCAGAGTAATCGGGATAGTTTTCCATAACCAAACGGCGTGTAGATTCGGCATGTCTCAACCAGTCATATACTAAAGGCATATCTTCCTGAAGCTCATTGAGCTTCAGCAATCCTTTCATCCCGCCACAGTGAGAATGTCCGCAAATTACTACCTGTTCGATACCTAAAGCATTGATTGCATACTCAATAGTGCCTCCTTCACCGCCATTAGCCGAACCATAAGGGGGAATAATATTGCCAGCATTACGAATGACAAATAGCTCTCCCATATCGGTATTAGTAATTAAATTTGGAGCTACTCTAGAATCAGAACAGGTAATAAACAAAACTCTAGGCTTCTGTCCGTGAGAAAGCTGCTCTAAAAGCTCCTGGTGAGTATTTACATAATTTTGTCGAAATTCATCGAGACCGCGAATTAACTTTTTCACTATTTTCTAACGTAGACAACAAATAACTAGATATTTTTAATTATCCAACAGATTGACGACTATTTTCGTTGTAGTAGACGAGACATATTACTGCGGAACGGACGCAGTCTTCTTTTGAGCATTTTTAATTTAGAGGCAATTTGCATCTTTCTATACTCAATCTGAGCAAAGCTCTCGTTATCGGGCATAATCAATCTACGAGTTTCTATGCAAAGCACTGGTTTATTACTATATTTGGCAATATCAATAGCTTGTTTTAACTCACTTTCGATAAAAATTATGCTTTTGGTTTGCCGATATATTTTAGATTTGAAAGTAGCATGACAATTCAAAGCTTTACGAGTTTCTCCATCGGGCAAATCTAACATACATAATTTTTGGTACTCTACGCCATATTTTTTAAGCCATGTTTCTGTTTGAGGTCTATATTTTTCCAAACGTGAAGTTACCAAACAGCCAACTGGCAGCGTAGGAAGAAACAATGGCTTGGCATTTTCTAAAAAGTTCAGGTATTTAATCCCATCATCATTTTCCTGAGTAGTAGGATCTTCGCAAAGTACTCCATCTATATCTATACAGGCATTCTCAAGATAGCCATGATGCATGAAGTTCCACTCAAACATTCTAGGAAAAGGACAAATATCAAAGTAAAGATCTACTTTGTCTTTGGTATTAGAAGTTACATAAACTGCCGCATAGATAACTTCTTGAGGTATGTTAGCCTCATCAATTTTTTGCTTGGCCATAGCAATAGTTTCGCCAGTCCATAAGCTATCGTCGATCACCAAAACTTTACGGCAGTCATTTACAGTAACTCTTTGTTTGGTATGAGCGCGAGTTCTGCCTTTACCTAACATTCTTCCCGAGATCAAACCATCTAAATCTGTTAAAGGTAAATTGAGATGCAAAGCCAAGATATTAGCAGGAATTAATCCACTCCGAGGGATACCAACTATTAAATCGATATCTCGTGGAATTAAGTTAAGTTTTTTTGACAAAGCAGAACTCATATCGTCAAAAGTACGAAAGTTCATCATGACTTTGCTCCTATGCTATGAATTAATGCCATTGCAACCTGCAAAAACATTGCAGCAGTTTATCTCTTGTCTGGTTTGCAGCTTTGTCTGTTTTGGCATTTCTTTTGATATATTCCAATAACTCATTTTATTAATAATAATTTTACCTTTCATTAAATTTCTAAGTAAAAACTAATTAATTGTCAATTTTAAAATAATAATGTTCGTATATGATTATAAATAATTTACCGATTTTGTTTCTGCTATATTCATTTAAAGTTGAGAATATTGCTCGTAATAGACAAAGTTAGTGCAATAGTCTATGCTCCGTAGTCAAACAACAGAGTAATTTCTGAGTCAGGAGTGAGATATATAGCGAGCCTTCCTATTTCATTTGTTAAACAATAGAGAAAGTAGAGAAAAGCAATACGCAATAGGCAATAGAATTTTTTTTACGTATCATTTAGGATTGCTATAAACCAAAAATTTGAGCTACTGTCTGTGATTTTATCTTGCTCGATGCCAGCTTTACTACCATTGGAATATTTTTAAGTAACTGGAAAATAGTCGGGGCGATAACATAAGTCACCAAATCTTAGAGTAAGGTTAAATAAGACGAAAACATAGAGAAAAAATATTTCATCATATTTTTATATGCAAACGATAAATGTGTCTTGTGTGTAAAGTGAATACCTACCGATTAAAACATATTTTATGATAATTTGTTAAAGGCTATGTCTATATACATATAGTTTTAACAGCTTAAATTAAGGGTTGTTTTACTTGATTGAGTATTATCACAAAAACATTTAATAGTTTAACATTTACTTTTAGTAAAGTTATTAGTTTTATTATCAAGTATTAATTAAGCAGAGAAATTGTTCAATATAATTGTAGTTAATCATAATAAATATTATTAAAACCTTTAATTAAAATGACCGATCGGCTTGCGTCAATTGAAACTGGAAAAGTTTTGTTAGTTGACGATCGCAATGGCAATTTATCAATTTTATCCTCAGTATTAACTTCGAGAGGATATGAAATCAGGCAGGCTAATAATGGAAGATTAGCCTTAGAAATTGCTAGAGCCGAAGTTCCCGACATTGTTCTACTGGATGTAGCTATACCCGATATGGATGGCTATCAAGTATGCCAGCAACTAAAGGCCGATTCTCGCACCAAAGATATTCCAGTTGTTTTTATCAGTACTTTTAATGAAACTGAAGTTATAGCTAAAGCTTTTGCTAGTGGTGGTAGCGAATATATAACCAGACCCTTTAATACTGAGGAAGTTATTATTCGGATTCAACATCAATTAGCGATCGCTCGTTTGAAAGCGCGATTGAAAGCCACAAATCAGCGTCTCAAGATTTTAGCCAGTAAAGACGATTTAACTAAAGTTGCCAATCGGTATTATTTCAACCGTTATTTTAGACAAGAATGGCGTAGGGCATACCGTGAAAACTATCATCTTGCATTAATTCTTGGCGATATCGATTACTTCAAACAGTACAATGACCGCTTCGGACACCAGGCAGGAGATATTTGCCTGAGAAGAGTAGCTCGCGCTATAGATAGCGCAGTCAAACGTCCCGCAGATTTGGTAGCCAGATATGGCGGCGAAGAATTTGCCGTAATTTTACCTCAGACAGCAGGAGCTAATGCTTTAAATGTCGCTCTAGAGATCCATCGGGCTGTAGAGATGCTGCAAATTTCCCATCCCGACTCTGCGGTAAGTGACTTTGTATCTCTGAGCTTAGGAGTAGCTTCTATGCTTCCAACTATCAGAACTAACCGAACGCAGTTGATATCGGAAGCCGATCGCGCACTTTATCAAGCCAAGACTGAGGGACGTAATCGTGCAGTTTTGTATGATTGAATCATAGAAAATATACCACTATAAAAGAAGGCGATCGCCTGCAAAAAAAAAGTGGTTTTCTTTCCAAACCACCTATAATATTTAAATTTTGAAAATCAAAAAATTTACGCCGTAGCTAGTTCGGGCTGTGGGCGTTTGCTGTTACGAATACCTTCAATTGCTTCTGCATAATCGTCAGCCTTAAACACTGCCGAACCTGCTACGATTGCATTAGCACCCGCTTCTAAAACTTGCCAGGTATTGTGAGTTTTTAAGCCACCGTCTACTTCAATCCAGGGGTCTAAGCCTTTATCATCGCACATTTGACGTAATTTTCTCACTTTATCTACCATTTCGGGAATAAAGCTTTGTCCGCCAAAACCAGGATTGACGCTCATAATTAAAACTAGATCGCACATTGGTAGGGCGTACTCAATTAGTTCTAAAGGCGAAGCAGGATTGATTACTACACCTGCTTGTTTGCCTAATTCCCGAATTTGACCCAGGGTGCGATGCAGGTGGGGTGAAGCGTTATGTTCTGCATGTACGGTAATAATATCCGCACCAGCGTTGGCAAAGTCTTCGACATATTTTTCTGGTTCGACAATCATTAAGTGAACGTCGAGAATTTTCTCAGTCAGAGGACGGATTGCTTTGACGATCATCGGTCCAATAGTAATATTAGGAACGAATCTACCGTCCATAACATCAACGTGAATCCAGTCGGCACCAGCTTTATCTACCGCTTTAATTTCTTCGCCCAAACGGGTAAAATCTGCCGAAAGTATAGAAGGGGAAATAACAGTTTTCTTATTAGTCATAATTGATTTTTAGTGTAAAGATCTTTTGTATCGAGCTTAACAAAAATTTTAGATTTCCCCTTTTACCTTATCATGTTTTTTAGCTGTGAGGATCGCCATTTAAGGCAATCTCTGACCTCAGACAGATTCTAAAAGTCGAAATAGTTAAGTTTTTTAAAATTCAACCTGAGCCAGTCTTTGCTGGAGCATTTTGGGAAATGCCGCATAGTATTTTTGGTTGAGAGGGGAAGGATGGGGCAAAGGTAGCAAAGTTATCGCTTTTTGGTGAGTCATACCCATGTCGTCACTAGCACTCAAATTAACAGTCAGTTTAGCTTCAAAGCGATCGCTCCGTTTGTAAAAACTATCTAGTTCTCCTTTAGGTGCGTAGGTAGCAAACCATTTAAAGGCTTCCGTACCCAAAGTAATAACTTGATTTCCCTGCCAGTGAAACAGCAACAATTGTTCGATAAAGGGACGAAAGCGATTTTTGACTTTCATTAAATACGCTTTATTACCTGGAGGTTTGTAAGGAACGGTATTAGCCAGCAACAGGCGGTCGCAGGTAGTTTCATCGAGTTTGGTTCTAGAAGGAGCTTTTTGCTGGTGAATGGCATAATAAAACCCTTCCCTAACCATAGTCCCCGAAGCGCCAATTAGAGGCTGACGGGCATAAACCTCATCTTTGCCCAAATCTCGTCCAAAAAAACACAAAGGACTATTCAAATTGCCAGCATATAATATTGGTTGAGTTGGTTCGAGGTCGGTTTCTCGGTAAACAGCGACATCAATGGGAAATTCTTCGCGTTCGGCTTCCTGCTTGACTGCAGCAATTAAAGTTTCAAGATCGGACATTGTTTGAGTAAATACATAGGGCATCAAAAATTGCTTGTATTATCTCATTTTTTTAAGTAGCAAGTAGCGAGTAGCGAGTAGCAAGTAAAAAGTTTTTACTCTTGCCTGTTCCCCGTTTCCCGTTCCCTAAAGCCTAAAGTCTAAAGCCTAAATACCTATTGGCTAGGTAGTGCGGGAGGATTGGGCGTGGAATCTGGATTATAGGGATTAATGCCGTTGCGAAGCTCTGGTACAAAAGAAGGTAAAGTACTGGGAGTGCTGGAAGCTGGAGGTTGAGAACCCATAGGCAGAGTAGCTAACGCCACGCGATCGCCACCTACTTCTCGCAGTATATCTAAAACTTCTACTACTTCTCTATAGGTCGAATTTTTGGACGCATACAGAACCATCAAGCCATTAGGGTTAGTTTGATTGTATTTTTTGATTTCCCAGTTTAAATCGCTACGGCTGACCAAATCTTGCTCGACATATAGTTGACCGACATCATCTATGGTCACGATTAAAATATCCTGCATCTGAGGCGTGCCAGTTCTTGCCTGGGGCAGATTTAGGCTGATTGCCTGTTGACGAGAAAAATTAACGGCTGCCAAGAGAAAAAAGGTCAAAATGCAAAAAATAACGTCGATTAAAGGCAAAATTTCGATTCGAGCATCGCTCTCTCTAGCATCATCTTGCCAGAGTCTAAAAGGGCGTACTGGTGAATAGCGATACTTATTACGATTATTTTTCTTATTAGAAGTCATTTTAACTTTGCTGATTTACTGTTGAATCGCTGTAAAATTATTGTTCTCCTGCCGCCCAGGGATCGCTTGTAGGCGGTTTCTTTGGTTCGACGTTCATAAAAGAGTATTCATCAGCTACTACTATTTCATCTTCTTCTCGAAACCACTGTTGACGATATATTACTTCTAGTTGACTGGCAGCTTTACGCAATAGCCTAACCTGATTAGACCAAAAAGCTTGAAACAGACGATAAAACGCCAGACTGACGATCGCTACCAACAACCCAACCGCAGTAGAAATCAAAGATTCGCCAATACCCAGGGTAACTCCAGAAGTAGAAGCCGTACCCAAATCGCCAATCCTAATCGAACTTAAAGACTTAATCAAACCCCAAACAGTTCCAAATAATCCTAACAAAGGGGAAAGAGCGATAACTGCCTCTAAAAGTTTGTCTCCTTTACGCATTCTGGCTAACTGTTCGTCAGCAGCAGACTCTAAAGCCAGGTGTAATATTTCTGGATCGGGATTGGAATATTTAAACGGGGCATAAACAAAATTGCCCATAGGATGATTGATATGTTCTCTGGCAACTTTTTCTACTAAATCCCAATTGCGATTGGCTGCCTCAATAATTCTATTGAGAATTTGTTTTTCTCTAAATAATACTCTCGACCAAAACCAGATTCGTTCTAAAATTGTGGCTAGAGAAAGAATAGATAACAATAACAGCGGCCAAATGGCAATGCCGCCTTTAGCGATAATTTCAGCAAAGTTCATGGTGTTGCTTGTCCTCCAGTAATCCTCGTTGCCAAAACATTTCTTCCACAGTTTAAGTTATTCAAATTGTATTAACGATCGATTTTAATTTTTTATCGGCAAATCAATATTAACCAATGCTAGAAGCAGTTAGGAAAAAGCAAGCAATAAACCAGGTGATAGAGAATACTATAGAATTACGCTGGTTTAAACCAGGCGTACCACCAATAGAAGTAGAAGAATGGTTCGATCGCCATTGTCTACAAAATAAAGTTGGGGCAGAAGTTAGAACCGATTTTTATCTCTATTTGCCAGAATCAACCACCGTCAGCTACAAGTGGCGACAGGAAAATTTAGAACTCAAATGGCGACAAGCTGAATTAGAAGCACAAAAATTTGGCGAAGTTTGGTCGGGAAAAATAGAAAAATGGAGCAAATGGATTGACCGCCAAGAATTACCCCAACAACAGCTAAACAATTTTTTTCCTGCTAAATTTTGGCTTGCAGTTAGTAAACAACGGCGGCAGCGTCAGGAAGCAGGAATAACAGGCGAATTAACTAAACTAAAGATCGACTCCCATCTATGGTGGAGTATTGCTTTTGAAATGGCTGATGATAATTGCCATAATACGAGCGGTATTCTCGATCGCCTTAGTAAAACCTATTGCGGACCTCAACTATCAGTTTCTGACTGTTTTGCTTATCCACGACTACTGGCAGAAATTATTCTCAAGACATAAATTTTACCAGACACAAAATTTTAAGTATCCGCCAAAACTCTAACTTATAAGAGAGGTAATTACACTGCCTTTCTCGTCAAGATCGATTTAGTTATTTACTAAACCGCAGCCATGATTGAAACCCCTCCTACCAAACCTACACCAGAACCGCAGCCAGTTCCTACGCCAGAACCACAGCCAGTTCCCAGTCCCATTCCCCAGCCAGTTCCTACGCCAGAACCACAGCCAGTTCCCACACCAGAACCACAACCGATTCCCCAGCCTGAATAAGCAATGAGCAATAGAAGTTAAACTGTTCATAGTTCTCTGTTCATCGCTCATGGTTAATGCAATCGTAGCTAAACTTAAGATTAAGTTATTACAAAGAATTCGTTAGATGCGATCGCATCTAACGAATTTGTCCGACAATAGTAGTTGGTATTGGATTTTAAAAAAGGTATTGAATATACAAAATCAAAATATGTACATTACTAGCGACCTGCACGTTATCGAAACCAGACCATTGTTAAGTCCTGCATATATTAAAAGCGAATATCCTCTAAAAGAAACAGCCGCTGGCTTGGTGTCGAAAACTCGCGATCGCATCCGTAATATTTTATCGGGTGAAGACCAAAGATTATTGGTCGTTGTCGGTCCTTGTTCGATTCACGATGTCAAGGCAGCGATGGAGTATGGTACCAAGCTAGCCACGCTGCGTGCCGAATTGTCAGATAATCTCGAAATACTAATGCGAGTTTATTTTGAGAAGCCTCGCACTACAGTTGGTTGGAAAGGATTGATTAACGATCCTCACCTCGATAATAGCTATAACATTAATACAGGCTTAAAAACCGCCAGAAAATTACTGCTCGATCTGGCAGAATTAGGTTTGCCAGCAGCCACCGAACTTTTAGATCCGATTACTCCCCAATATATTGCCGACTTGATTTGCTGGACGGCAATTGGTGCCAGAACTACCGAAAGCCAAATTCACCGTCAGATGGCATCTGGTCTGTCTATGCCCGTAGGCTATAAAAACGGTACCGATGGCAGTTTTAAAGCGGCAATTGATGCCATGTTAACCGCTAGAATTACCCATCATTTTTTGGGCATCAACCAAGATGGACTGGCTAGTATTGTCAAAACTACAGGCAATCCCGACGGTCATTTAGTTTTAAGGGGCGGCGCGACCCAACCCAATTACGATAATCAAAGTGTAGAAGCAGCGGTAACAGCTTTAAAAGAAAAAACTTTAAATACGCGCTTGATGATTGATTGCAGTCACGGCAACAGTAGCAAAGACCACAATCGTCAGAGTTTGGTCTTAAATAATGTGGCGCAACAAGTTGAAGATGGTTCGTCTCAGATTATGGGCGTAATGATTGAAAGTCATTTAATCGCAGGAAATCAAACGATTACCACTAACGGCAAACCCATGGTTTACGGACAGAGTATTACCGATGCTTGTGTGGACTGGAATACTACTGTAGAAATGTTGCGATCGCTCTCTAAGACTGTAGCCAGAAGATTTGGGCGAGACAACAGCCATATTTCTCTGACAGCCAATTGATTTTTCTTGAGTTAAGATGTCGAGCGAGTTTGGACAAAAAAAAGACCGTCGTATGTCTAGAGGAAAAAAATGCCGACGGTCGCACACAATTTTTAGTACGAACAAACATAGGTTTTAGATGCAGTATCTTAATAATTGTTTACAAAGCAGTGTTTTTTTAGCTTCTCGATCGAACTAAAATTTTATAAATTTGGAGCAGATATTTGAGCGATAACAACTCAATTAGTCGTACTCAAATAGAATTACTAATTACCAAAGCTACCGAAACTCTCAAATATGCCTATGCACCATACTCTCGCTTTAGAGTCGGTGCGGCTGTTTTAACTAAAGCAGGTAATATTTTTACTGGCTGCAATGTAGAAAACGCCTCTTACGGTTTGAGTATGTGTGCTGAGAGAAATGCGGTTGCCACCGCAGTTGCTGCCGAGGGAGGAGATAGCATGAAAATTGCCGCGATTGCTATAGTCAACGACCGTCAAATACCCTGTTCCCCATGCGGTGCCTGTAGGCAAGTAATTTGGGAATTTGGTAAAGATGCCGCAGTCGTGTTTCAAGGTCAAGGGGAATGGCACTCAAACCTGGCTAGCGAATTATTACCTGCGGGCTTCTCTTTTTAAATGCGCGAGTTCTCATTTCTCTAAAAGTTACTTTCTCGATGTAACTGAAAGTTATATTGTATATAAATTGACGACCCAAAAAAATTCGAGACCGCAATGAAGCCATATCTTGCCGCCGCCATTCAAATGACCAGTAAGCCAGACCTGGAACACAATTTGCTTGAAGCAGAAGAACTGATTGATTTGGCAGTACGCAGAGGTGCAGAACTAGTTAGTTTGCCAGAAAACTTTGCTTTTTTAGGCTTAGAAGTAGATAAACTGTCGCAAGCTAAAAATATTGCCCTCAAATCCCGTGAATTTCTCAAAAAAATGGCGCAGCGTTTTCAAATAACCA
Source organism: Myxosarcina sp. GI1 (assembly GCF_000756305.1). NCBI lineage: Bacteria > Bacillati > Cyanobacteriota > Cyanophyceae > Pleurocapsales > Pleurocapsaceae > Myxosarcina > Myxosarcina sp. GI1. The sequence continues at coordinate 90,668 of NZ_JRFE01000012.1, read as the reverse complement.
TCCTGGGAGGTGGTTTTCCCGTGCCAGTGCCAGACAACCCGGCTAAAGCCTATAATACAGCAGTTTTAGTTACCCCCGATGGGAAAGAAGTCTCGCACTATCAAAAAGTACATCTGTTTGATGTTAATGTTCCAGACGGCAATACCTACCAGGAATCCAGTACAGTGATGGCAGGGACTAAGTTGCCCCCAATTTATGTTTCCGAGCATTTAGGAAAAGTGGGACTCTCTATTTGTTATGATGTTCGTTTTCCCGAACTATATCGCTATCTGGCACATCAAGGAGTAGATGTTTTGTTTATACCTGCTGCTTTTACTGCCTATACTGGTAAAGATCACTGGCAGGTGTTGTTACAAGCCAGGGCAATAGAAAATACGGCTTATGTTATCGCACCCGCTCAAACAGGCAACCACTATCAACGTCGCTATTCTCACGGACACGCGATGATTATCGACCCCTGGGGAGTTATTTTAGCCGATGCAGGGGAGCATCCAGGGGTAGCAGTTGCCGAGATCGATCCCAATCGTCTTCAGCAAGTACGCAGACAGATGCCCTCTTTGGAACATCGAGTATTTGTTTAGAGCTGGATTCGATTTTCACAACAAGATTGACTGAGTAATAATTTAATGAGCGATCGACCTCACAAACGTTTTGCCCAACACTGGTTGCGTAGTGAAAAAGCCTTAGAGCAAATTATTGCAGCAGCAGAATTAACCGAGAGCGATTGCGTTTTAGAAATTGGTTCTGGTACGGGAATTCTTACCAACCGTCTATTGTCAGAAACTCAAGCCGTAGTCGCCGTAGAAATCGATCGCAACTTAAGTAAAAAACTACGACAAAAGTTGAGCGATCGAGATAACTTTTTACTTTTGCAGGGAGATTTTTTGACAATAGACTTAGAATCTTTGCTGGCTTCTTTTCCCAAATTTCATAACCCCAACAAAGTAGTTGCTAACATTCCCTACAATATTACGGGTCCTATCATCGAAAAACTGCTGGGAAAAATTTCTCGTCCTGCTGTTAGAACCTATCAATCGATGGTGCTGCTAGTGCAAAAAGAGGTAGCGGAACGCCTGATAGCCACCCCCGGTACTAAAGCTTTTGGTGCTTTATCGCTGCGGGTACAGTATTTGGCAAGTTGCGAAATAATTTGTACCGTTCCTGCCAAAGCATTTTATCCACCGCCAAAAGTAGCTTCGGCAGTAATTAGACTACGTCCGCGAGCAATCTTCCCCCCTGCCAAAAATCCGCGCCAGTTAGAAACTCTAATTAAACTCGGTTTTGCCAACCGCCGTAAAATGTTACGCAATAACTTAAAGAGCATGATATCCAGCGAGGCGACAGAGGAATTATTAACGCGATTAAATCTCAATCCCAAGTGTCGTGCCGAAGACCTCAGTTTACAAAATTGGATTGCTTTATGTAACAGTCTCGATCTTTGACATTAGATAGGGTAGGCAAATAATCATCAGAACCAATTATGATTTACGAGAATAGCTTTTTACCCACCAGTTCGATCGAGCCGCGTTTGACAGGATTGTAATGAATTTAATCTAAATGCTTTTGTAGATCTGCTTCGTCGGCGATCGCATGTATTTTTTACGCAGTAATTTAAACTTTTAATATCGGTCTTTAGTAAGATATTAAGCATCAGCCGATTGTTTTCTTCGCCAGAAACTTATCTGACAACCACATTTTTTATAACTTTGAGTGGAAGCAAATTTTCGGCTGATAAAGCTAAAGTTTTATCTGTGTTTAGAGATAGACATGCAGTAAACTTATTCAGCCAAAAAAAAATTATGAGTGACACCACTGTAAAAAAAGTTAGTTCGGCTCAATCGCCAAAGGGTGAAATGGGTCAAAAATATCTGGCTATGGGTAAAAGCCTATCGATGCGGATGTGGGAAAACGAACAACCCACAGACCCCAAACCAGAACAAGCTAGAGAATACGAGACTGTAGGCTATGTAATTCAAGGCAAAGCAGAATTGCATTTAGAGGGTCAGGTAGTAAAATTGGAAGCTGGTGATTCGTGGATTGTACCCAAGGGTGCCACCCATACATACAAGATTACCGAACCTTTTACTGCTGTAGAAGCTACTAGTCCACCTGCTAGAGTTGACGACCGAGATGAAACTTAAGTCCTGCTTGGCGGTTAATGATTTTAATTTTTTTAACATACCAGTTTAGTAATATATGTCAGTTGCAGACTTACGCAAAAACAAGACAATGGCTAATCTGCTAGATGGATTGGAGGCGAGTAAAGATATCGGACACTATGGTAGATTGGTTTTTACTATAGTCGCTCGCCACTTTCTCAGTGAAGCAGAAGCGATCGCCTATTTGCAAAAAGATCCCGACTTTAGTGAATCTGAGGCCAAAGCACTCTACCAACAAGTAGAAGCCAAAAATTACAATCCTCCTCGCAGAGAAAAAATTTTAGAGTGGCAACAACATCAGGTGTTTACAATCTGTCCCAATGCTGAAGATCCAGATGCGGGCAATATCTACCAGGATTTGCAGTTTCCTAGCGAAATTTACGAACAAATCTCAGAATATCACCAACAACAAGCATAAATTTAGTAGGTTTGTCTTTATCTTTATTCTTCAGCACTTACCGTAAAATCGGCTTCCGACGCTCTTTAATAACAGCAAAACTTTAGTCCTGGTTTGTCGATAAAAAGGAGATTTAGTAAATCTACATTCTTTGGCAAGCAAACGACCGAGACATAACAGTTTTTGCAGTAATCTTCTTTACTCTTATAAGAGTCGCAGAATAACTCATGCAATTATTTTCTTCCTGGTCGCGCTGGCAGACTCAAGCGATGACAGCCTTATTTGGCTGGATTCCTTTACTGCCTGGTTTGGGAATTCGATATTTACTCTATCCCATTATCTTCAAAAAAATGGGACGCTCCGTTAAAATTTATCCCGATGTTAGGTTAAAAGATGGATGGCGAATTAAAGTCGGTTTTGGGGTTGTTTTTCATCGAGGTGTGGAAATAGATATCGATCGCAATAACTATCTGGAAATAGGCGATCGCGTCAATCTTTCTAGAGATGTCGGTATTAGCTGCACGGGGCAGAATAATAAAATTATGTTAGCCGATTTGGTTAGTTTAGATAGAGGTGTCGATCTCAGAACTTTTGAGGGTAGTCAGCTATATATTGGCGATCGCACATATGTTGGTCCTCATACCTGCATTTGGGGATATGGCAAAATTTCTATCGGTAAAGATTGCTTAATTGCTTCTCATTCTTCTTTGTACGCTCACAACTATAGATTTGAAGATACTACTCAAAATATCAGAGAGCAGGGTTTTGACTTTAAAGGAATTGTTATTGAAGACGATTGCTGGCTGGGAAGTGGGGTAAATATAGTAGATGGAGTTACTATTGGCAGGGGTAGCGTCATCGGTGCGGGAGCGGTTGTTACTAAGAATATACCCCCTTATTCAGTGGCTGTCGGCGTGCCTGCTAAAGTTATTAAAAGCCGAAAAAATTAACTAGATTTCGTATTTTTCCTGTTGCGATCGCTTTAAAAAATACTTAGCAAGCATTTTTTAAAGATATTGTGTCTGTGAATACAGACAACACAAAGATACTGTTTTTTTGTCTTGCTTGAGTATAAATAAAGTTTAAATCTAATATAAAAAAATTTCTGTTTTTATTGTCCTTTACTACCTAAAATCTAACTTTTTCGAGATATATTGCCGTTAACAACTCACTGCAATTGTATAGTTCAACAATTCTAAATTTGAGCTAGTATGTAAAAATAAACAAAGGCAAATCAATCAGCAAATACGGTTTTGTGGCATAAGTCACTAGATCGCAATACTAAATACTAATATTTTCATAAATGACATTAATTTAATTAAATTATTAAAGTTTTTAATATTTGCTGCTAAAAATCAACACACAATTTTAGTGAAAATAGTAGCATATAAAAAACTTTGTTTAAAATTATTAATAAGCATTATTGTCAATGATTGAGTTCGAGCCAAGAGATATCGATCGCATTAAAAAAACTGAAGCATTAACATTAGTCGAAACTGCTTCTCACGATACGACAATAATTATAGATTTTGATGAAACCCTGTTTCTGCGTAACTCTACAGCCGAGTATCTTAATAGCCTCAGACCAAAAGCATTAGGACTGCTATTGTTGAAGCTTTTATATTTTATTCGACCTTGGAGTTGGTTGCCTGGCTCTTTTAAAGATTCTAAAATTCGAGATTGGTTTTTAGTTATTGTTTCAACTATTTTACTTCCCTGGACTTGGTTTTTGTGGCAAAACAAAGCCAGACAGTTAGCCAAAAAATATGAAAATAAAGAACTATTGAGGGCGATCGATAAAAATGCTGGTTCGCCAATTGTAGTTGCTACTTTAGGATTTAATTTTATCGTCAATCCCATTCTTAATGCTTTACCAATAACCTGCGATCGCATCGTTGGCTGTCGTTTTTGGCAAGGAATTCGAGATAGAAGTAATGGCAAATTATTAATGTTAAACAAGGTTTTATCGCCAGAAACAATTAAGTCTGCGATCGCTATTACCGACTCTATAGAAGATTTACCTTTATTGCAAGAAGTAGCAAAACCCTGTTTCGTAGTTTGGGATCTGGCAAAATATATTCCGCCACTTAACGATGTTTATTTACCGCTTTTTTATGTAGAAAAAGTCAAACGGGTTGGAGAAAAATATATTTACAAAGTTATTTTGTGGGATGATTTGCCCGTACTGATTTTAGCTTTTTCTTGGCAAGCTAGTAATTCTTTATTGCATAGCGCCAGTATTTTGCTGCTTCTAATTTCTTTTTGGTGTGTTTATGAAATAGGGTATTGCGAAAATGATTTAGTAGCCGAGCAATATGAAGAAAAACCCAAATTGTCGGCTACATATTATAGCTGTAAAAAGGCGATCGATAGTTGGAGTCCTTGGATTTGGTCTTTGATTTTTGGGGTTTTGGGAATTGCTTGTTTGACTAAAGCACAAGAAGTTAACTTACCGTTTAACTATGAATTCATCTCAAATCAATTCAAGGTATTCGATCGAGGTTTATTGCTTTTAGCCTGTTGGATTGTTTTTTTAATAGCAACTCGGTTATGTTTTTGGTTTTACAACTACCTTAATAAAAATACAAGAACTTGGCTGTATATAGTACTTCAGTCTTTTAGATATTATGGATTTTTAGCCGTAACCCCAACTAATCTTGTCGGTACCAGCTTATTGTCCAGTCAGATACTTTCTCGTACGATGCTGTATATTATCTATCGATACTTAGGCGGTAATGCCGAAAATTGGCCCCAACAGGTACCAGAAAAGCTATTGCGCCTGCTAGTATTTATATTTATTTTATCGGCGATCGCAGTTGGTGCTAGAGACTTGTCGCTATGGAAAAATTGGCAAACCTGGGCAATTATGGCTTGGTGTCTCATTCAAGGTCATAGGCAAATTTTTAGAGTTACCAGTCAGTTTAAACCGATTAAAAATTTTCCCGATACTAAGGGTAGGGTAGTTAACAACAGCTAATAGAGTTTTTTAATTACTGCTATAAAACCTCTCGCTTGAGATAGGGTTGCAACACTTCAGGAATTTTAACCGTACCGTCGGACTGCTGATAGTTTTCTAACACTGCCGCCATAGTTCTGCCAACTGCTAAACCAGAACCATTAAGAGTATGAACGTATTGCGTACCTTTTTTCCCAGCTTGTTTGCAGCGAATATCCGCCCGACGCGCCTGAAAATCTTTACAATTAGAACAGCTAGAGATTTCCCGATACATATTAGCTGAGGGTATCCAAACTTCTAGATCGTAACATTTAGCCGCACCAAAACCCAAATCTCCCGTACATAGTTCGATAATTCGATAGGGTAATTTTAAAGCTTGTAAAATAGCTTCGGCGTTTGCAACCAAAGTTTGATGTTCGGCTTCGGAAGTTTCAGGAGCGACAATTTTAACTAGTTCTACTTTATTAAACTGATGCAGCCTGATCAAGCCTCTAGTATCTTTGCCATAACTCCCCGCTTCGCGACGAAAACAAGGGGTGTAAGCGCAGTGATAAATCGGTAATGATGCAGCTTCGATAATTTCCTCACGATAGAGGTTGGTAAGGGGAACTTCAGCAGTAGGTGTCAGCCACAAATCGTCTTCACTACACTTAAAGCTATCTTCGGCAAACTTAGGAAGCTGACTGGTACCTAATAAAGAATCGCTATTAACCAGTACGGGAGGCATAACTTCTAAATAACCAGCCTCAATTTGCGTGTCGAGCATAAAGCTAATTAAAGCTCTTTCCAGTGCCGCACCAGCACCGATAAGATTGACAAAGCGACTCTGAGCAACTTTTACCGCTCGTTTAAATTCTAAAATGCCTAATTGCTCGCCAATTTCCCAATGAGGTAAAATATCGTTGCTTTCTGGTAGATATTCATCACCCCAGCGTTTTACTTCAACATTTTCTGTTTCGTTTTTACCTATAGGTGTAGACTCGTCGGGTAAATTAGGGAATTCTAATAGTAAAGCTTCAATTTTAGTTTTAAGCTCTCTTTCTTGTGGTTCTAATTCGGCAAGCTGCGATTTTATTTCATTACCTTCGTTTTTTAATTGAGCAATTTCTTCTCCCTTGGGATCGCTGCCGTTACGAATCTTTTGTCCGACTTCCTTCCCAATTTCATTACTGCGTGCGCTAAGTTGACTGCGACTGGTTTCTAATTCTCTAGAGGCGCGATCTAAGTTTAAAAGGGGATCTAAATCGTATGTTCCCACACTACGGCGATCGAGCAATTTTTGCACTCGTTCTGGATTTTGTCTGATTAATTTGAGGTCTAACACCGCTTTTGTTCGATACCTGTCGCTAGTCTTTCTTTAAAAGGATATCGCGTTTTGCAGCTATCGCGATCTGGTTTTTAGGCGTGATTGGAATTGATGCGATCGCTCTTTGCAATATGCGAAGTGTAATCGTGCCAACTTTCTCTAATTAAGTCTAATAATTTTGCCTATCGTATGCTCGAACACAATATTGCAGTCAGGTTATAAGATTAGATCGATCTACGTATAGTAGATTTGGCGATTAGCTTACGCTAGTACGCAAAGCGCGATCGCTAACTAATTTAGATCGGGATGTCATCTTTCAAACGAATTTGGATCGGAGCAATCTTTTTTGCAATTACTCTTATAGTCGCAATTTTTGGCTATATTTCATTTGGTTGGGCAGCGATCGACTCTGTTTATATGGTGGTTATCACTATTTTTGGTGTTGGCTATGGCGAAGTCGAACCCCTAGAAACATCGGGCGAAAAAATCTTCACTATGGCAGTGATTTTGGCAGGAACTTCATCAGCAGTATATACAGTAGGAGGTTTTTTACAAATGGTTACAGAGGGAGAAATTCACCGTGCTTTAGACGAACACCGCAGATCGCGAGGAATCGATCGCCTACAGAATCATGCAATTATTTGTGGATTTGGACGTATGGGGCAAATATTAGCCCAACAGTTACAGCAAGCCAGACAAGAATTTGTAATTATCGAACTTAATAGCGAGCGCGTGGCTTTAGCAGAGCAAATGGGCTATTTAACTCAAACTGGCAATGCTGCTGACGAAAATATTTTACAAAGCGTCGGGATCGAAAAAGCCAAAATGCTAGCAACGGTATTACCCGATGATGCGGTAAATGTTTTTATCACTCTTACCGCTCGCGGACTAAATCCTCAATTAATGATTTTGGCGCGGGGAGAGTTACCTACTACCGAAAAAAAATTAAAATTAGCAGGAGCAGATCGAGTAGTATTACCAGCAATTATTGGCGGGATGAGAATGGCGAACCTCATGACTCGCCCTGCTGTAACCAACTATCTCGAACATCGCGACGAACGAGATTATTTAGACGAGTTATTAGGTCAAATAGACATAAAAATCGATGAATTGGCGGTAGCTCAAAATTCTTACCTGGTAGGAAAAACTATAGAACGCTTGGAGGTACGCGGAAAAGGTGCTTTTATTATTATTGCTCTGCGCCGCCATGACGGTACAGTAATCAAAAATCCCGATCGCCATCTGGTTTTAGAAGCGGAAGACAGAGTTATTGTTATGGGACATCAAGCAGATATTCCTCATTTTGCTAGAGCCAATGAGTTGAGAGGTAAAATGCGCTACCGAGGTTCGAGCCTCCACTAGTTTTATAAATAGCCAAAATAAATAGCTAAAGGCAAAGCGATAAAACCGATCGCGATAAAAACGGCTAAAATTAGCGCGATCGCATAAACTAAAGAACTAAGACGAGAATCGAGCAATCCCAAAGACTGAAAACCACTCCAAACGCCGTGACGTAAGTGAAACCCCAAAAATATCATTACACCAGCGTAACCAAAGGCGTAAAGAGGATGTTGAAACTTTTCGATGACTAACTTAGCTAGATCTCGCATTTCTACGCCATTAATAGAAGTAGAGTAGTAAGTGCCAAATTTAAATGTCAGTAGATGAAACACTAAAAATACTAGTAGAACCAATCCCGTAACAATCATCGTACGCGAACTAATCGATTGTTTGCTTGGCGCACCTGCACTTTTAAGCTGACTATAATTAGTACCTCTGGCTTTGTAGCTGTTAAGTCTAATCTCAATTGCTGCCGCTACATGAAAAATAGCTAACCCTAATAAAACAAATTCAACGACATACAGTAATATTCCCAAGCGATCGATAAAATGCGCCAACTGATTATAGGCTTGGTAACTACTCAGCAATACTAAATTGCCCGTCATGTGAAACAAAACAAATAGACTTAATCCCAGTCCCGTAACACCAGTAATAATTTTTTTACCAATTGGAGAGGCATAAAAACTTAGAATTTTGGGGCGATTGTCAGTAACAGTCATCAATATACAGGCTAGTAATTTAGTTTTTCAACACGATTGTATCGATTACCGCCCGTCAAGCGCGACTTATAAAAAAAGTAAATCTTTGGCACGAATGAGTGGAGCGCAGTTACCTCAGAGGAATGCGCTCCGATTTGAGGCTTATATCATTAAGGCATTAAGTTTGAAGAAAATTCCTTTTGCCTTTTGCCTTTTGCCTTTTGCCTTTCGAGGCGGAAGCCTCGGTCAAACTAGTTCAGAAGCCAAGACATCAAGAATATTATTACCATTGAGATTGCCAACTGTCTCAATAAAGCCATTGCCCGCTTGTGAAGCAGAGAAGAAGTTAGATATAGTCAGATCTTCAGCAAGATCGAACACGTTATCTCGATCTATATCCAGTACTAGGTCGTTATTTTGGCGATCGACAGTAGCTAGCTCTACATTTAAACCATCACTAAAATATAGAGTATCGACACCTCCATTGTCCTGAATCCGACTGGCTGAAGCCGTCTGTGCATTAAGTACGTAGAGGTTGTCTTCTGTTCCTCCTTTAAGCAAACTATCTTCTTCAACTGAAAGAACTTTTACATCGTCATAGTAAAGCTCTCGTTTAGTTAGTTCGCTGTTTTGCCACTTTTTGTTATACAAACCAACCTTTAAATAAGGACCGAGTGCATCATTGTAGGCATTAGGACCAGTTTCTCTAATAACTAAATTGTCGTTTTGCCATACCTCAAATAAACCATCAGCTTCATACGACCATTTGACATGGAATGTCCAATCAGTCCAAACTCCAGTTTGATAGTCGCCTAGATTATGGCTTGCCGAACCTTCTGCTTCTAAGCGTCCTCGTTGACCTTTTTCTCTAATAATTTGTCTTGAATCCCATTTTTGACCGACTTTCCACTGTCCATCTTCAGTTAATAAAGACAGTACGGGTCCAGTTCCCGCCCAAGTTTCACCCAAACTAAAGTCGGGTAAAGCGTGCCATTGAGCAACAATTTCAGAAGCTGGATCTGCAACGTAGCTTTCAGGAAGGAAAATACTAAAGTGATAGGTAATTTCGGAATTGTAGGGAACGGGACTTAAATTGATTTCTTCCCGTTTATCACCATCTTCTAAAGTGAATTTTACAGAACTATCGCCAGGCTGACCGTTTGTGTCGGGATTAGCAAAGATTCCCGAAGTTGGATTGTCAAAGCTCGATAGTTTCCATCCATCCAAACCCGAATTAAAATTGCTTTGGAATATGGTCGAACCTGGATAGACAATTTTTACATTATCTGGTGTGTTTACTTCAGGTTTGAGATCTTCTAGACTATCGACGCTAGTTAGTTTGAGATAATCAACTCTGGCACCTTCACCGACATTTTCCGCACCCACAATCGAAATAGTTTGTCCTGGCTTGAGAGCTAACCCTTTAATAATTGGGTCGGCTACTAAAGTTTTGGTACTATCTTTAGTATCTCTTAGCTGGCGATCGAGTTTAATCGTAGCAACTGTCTTATCGTCTACTCGCACCTCTAGCAAAGACACGCCATCGGTTTCATCAAAGTAACCTAGTTCTAAGTCGTACCAGCCAGCAACACCAGAAAACTCCCAGCTTGCAGAACCAATTTCGTTTTCGTCGCCACCGAATAAACTAATCAGGCTGTTGCCCGAAGCATGATTCTTCCCAGACTCGACACGATAATTAGTCAGAGACATATCTTCAGCTTCAACTAACAAAAAATTAGACATAATTATAATTGTTTATTTAGTAAATTTTGAAGTAAAAAATAGGTTTAAAAGTATATTTTTTGAGACAAGCATCAACAATGCTATTGTTATAAAAAAGCAAGACTAATAAACAAAAAAAAGTAAGAGATAAAAAAAAATCTCTTACTCAATTAAGTTATGAAATAGCTTAAAATCTGGCTGTTTTTTTGAGAAAAAAATAATAATTAGTCAATCGCTTAAGTCGTAGCAATTATCTCAAAAGACAAACTTTACAGTTGATGCTTGTAGATTTAAGCTTATGCCACGATCGCAAAATCTAGATTGCTCATTGCCAAATTTGGATTTAAGGTAGCAAATAAAACTTGTGTTTTTTGTCCGATACCATCTGGATCGAAGTAAAGATTACCATTAGCACTGTTATAGATAAAGCGATCGCTAGCATCGAGCGCTGCCGTACCGATAGTAAATTGAGCTTGGGTTAGATTAGTATTTTCGACTAATCCACCCCCAAAACCTTTAGCGGAAATAACGATTTTGTCGCTACCGACGGTAAAATCCTGAATAAAATCATTCCCCTGTTGTTTGTTTTCAAAAACAAAGTAATCTTTTCCCGAACCGCCAATAAGAGTATCGTTACCCACACCACCAATAAGAGTATCGTTACCGTTATTCCCTGCTAAGTAATCGTTTCCTCCTTGCCCTAAAAATTTATTACCAAATTCGTTACCAAAAAAACTATCGGCAAAAGCCGTTCCTTCTACATTTTTAATGTTTACTAAGATATCTTTTTTACCAGTTTTATTATAAATTGCCTGGTGCCAGATACCCGCTATTTTTTCGTAGCCTTTAGCATTGGGATGTACCCCATTATCTAGACTTGGATCTGTTGAGGAAGTTAGATCATTGAGATTGAGACTGCCAAAATCAACAAAATCAATTTGTTTTCCCTGAGATTTTTTAGAATTAACCAGTTCTGGTATAGCCCGACTAATATCATTACCTTTATCAATCTGACTTTGAGGGCGTACGTCTGGATCTATAGGTGGCAGAGAAGAAACTAATAATTTAGTATTCGGAGAATGAGCGGTAATGCGATCGATTAGTTGGCTATATTCTTGAATAATTGTTTGGCTAGAAACTAGTCTTCTAAAAGTGTCGTTGGTGCCAATTGTCATTAGAACTACATCTGGTACAGAGCTAGATAACCACTGTTCGACGTTTCTATTAATGTCGGCAATTTTCCAGCCTGGATGACCTTCGTGATCGCGATCGCTCAAATCACTCTTAGTCGCTCCATCAGTTTGTGAACCGACAAAATCAAAACTAAAGCGATCGCTTGCTAATTTGTTCCCTAAAAAGGCACGATAGCCACCGCTTTCCCAATCGATATAACCACTGACACCATAAGTAATCGAGTCACCAAGAGGCATAACTTTTAGTGGCGTATTGTTAGTGGCGGTGTAAACAAAACCTGCATCTAATTTGGCAATAATGCCACCCTGAGCATCTTTATAGCTAGCCGTTTCCGAATCTATACTGGTATCGGGATTATTTCCACCGCCATCCGTAGTTGGTTCGGCGACGCTAGTAAGTTTGAGATAATCGACTCTGGCACCTTCACCGCGATGTTCGGCACCGACGATAGTAACAGTTTGCCCTGGCTGTAAGGCAATGCCTCTAGCAACGGTATCGGCAACAAAAGTTTTAGCACTATCTTTGTTATCTCCTAGTCTGCGATCGAGTCGAACAGTAGCAACTGTCTTATTGTCAACTCGCACTTCTAAGGAAGATACGCCATCGGTTTCATCAAAATAACCTAATTCCAAATCGTACCAGCCAGCAACACCAGAAAATTTCCAGGATGCAGAACCAATCTCGTTTTCATCACCGCCAAGTAAGCTCACATTGCCACCACCCGAAGCATGAGTTTTGCCAGTTTCAATACGATAATTAGTCAGAGTCATATTTTCGGCTTCGACGACGATCGCACTATTGCCTACACTAGTAGTAGGTTCGGGTTCGGTGGGAGTTGGTTCGGCGACGCTAGTAAGTTTGAAATAATCGACTCTAGCACCTTCACCGCGATGTTCGGCACCGACAATAGTAATAGTTTGCCCTGGCTGTAAGGCAATGCCTCTAGCAACTGTATCGGCAACAAAAGTTTTGGCACTGTCTTTGTTATCTCCTAGTCTGCGATCGAGTCGAACAGTAGCAACTGTCTTATTGTCAACTCGCACTTCTAAGGAAGATACGCCATCGGTTTCATCAAAATAACCTAATTCCAAATCGTACCAGCCAGCAACACCAGAAAATTCCCAGGAAGCAGAACCAATCTCGTTTTCATCACCGCCAAGCAAGCTTACGTTGCCACCACCAGAAGCATGTGCCTTGCCAGTTTCGATACGATAGTTTGTCAAAGCCATTTTTTCGGCTTCAACTAAAAGAACAGTAGATGACATAGTTAATAAAAGTAAATGGAATAATTTCTTGCGTGTAAAATTTGCTTTTAAGCCATAACTTCAAGTCATATGAGTTGTATAGAATTTATTAATTATATAGTATTTTTGATTTATTTAATAATACATAAATTTGGTGTCAAAGAGCGATTTCACCACCACAGGATTGAAATTGTCAATACTGTAACGATTGAAACCATAAAAAAATAAGTCACTAGCTAAATAAAGCTAGCGACTTAAAACCAAATCATGTAGCTTGGTTTGCCTACCTACAAGCTACCGAATTGCTATTGATAGCTATTTACTCAAACAGTTGCTGTTTTCTTTTCGGCAAAGTAAGCATTTTGTTCGGCTCTCAGGCGATCGCACAATCTACCTTCGGGTAGTTCCACATCATCGTAGGTAAGAACGCTATCTTTAGGTAAGTCGCGTTTGAGACGACAGCCTTCTGCCAATCCCATCGGCAAGAGATTTTCTTTTTGGACTACGTCAGCATTTTCACACTGTCCGTAGGTCATGTAGTAGCCAATACCGTCTAGAGTCGCACCAGCTTGCAGATTGGTTTTAGCAGTAGCCACTACCTCTACCTGGGGCGCGCCAAGGGGAGTCAACACGGGGTCTTGGAATAAGACGACACGGGCGACTGAGAGAGGTACCTCAAAGTGACAGAGGTGATAGGGAGTATAGAAGCTATATAACGGTCCTTCACCTAGCTTATAGAGATTGAGATAGTGTTGCTGTTTGGGATCGTCGTGGGTAGCAAAGACAAATACCCCAGGTCCTGGTTTGGTGCCGACTACATAATCGACAATACCGCCTAGTTCTTTGAGGCGATCGATATCGTACATCGAAGTCATTTCATCGACATGACCCTTATATTCGTAGCCAAGCATTCCCCGTTGGGCGACTTTCATACCAGTAGCATTTGCCACAATTGCCTGCTCGAAAGAAATTTTACTACCATCGGCAAAGCTCGTGACCATGTGAGGTTTTTGTCCCCACTGTTTGGCAAAAGCTTCTTGAGTGGTAGGGTTGCGATAGGGGTCTTGTAAACCTTTGATATTGCCACATAGCAAAGGAGTCAAACCAATGCTTTTAACAAAGCGATAGAGATTCATCTCTACTCCAGGCTGATCGCCATCACAGGCAGTCAGAATTACTCCAGCGCGATCGGCATAAACCTTAAGAATTGCACCTATAGTACCGTCTAATTCGGCATTCATTAAAATGATGTGCTTGCGGTGAGCGATCGCTTCTAAAACTAAACCTGCGGCATATTCAATAGTTCCCGTTACTTCAATTACGGCATCGATTCCTGCTGCCTGACACAACAGCATTGCATCTTCAGTAACGACATATTTGCCTCTGGCGATCGCTTCTTCCAAACCAGAAGTAGTTTTTACGGTTTGGACATCGGTAACACCAGCTTCGCTGTAGGCACGTTGGGCACCTGCCAGATTGCGGTTGGCGATCGCCACTAACTCCATGCCAGGTACGGAGTTAACAATTTGATTGGCAATGCCTCTGCCCATAAAACCAGCACCAATCATCGCTACTCTAACTGGGTTGTTGGCTTCGGCACGGGCTTGTAATGCTCTATCAATAATAATCATAGTTAATTTATGCTCCTACAGTAGTTTTTTCTAATAAAGGCCAATTCATATCTTTCTCGGAAATTTCGCTTACTGGCTCTGGCCATTCGATTTCAAAGGTAGGATCGTCATAGCGCAGTCCGCGTTCGACACCAGGAGTATAAAATTCTGTTACCTGATAGACTACCTCGCTATCGTCGGTAAGAGCCTGATAGCCGTGAGCAAACATATCTGGCACGTAAAGAGCGCGGCGATTTTCCGCAGTTAACTCCACCCCAATATGCTGAAGATAGGTAGGAGAATTGGGGCGCATATCGATAATGACATCGTAAATGGCACCGCGAATGCAGCGGACGAGTTTTGCTTCGGTAGCGGGATATGCTTGATAGTGCATACCGCGTAGAGTTCCACGCTTGTAGTTAAACGACATGTTACACTGCGCGACTACTGGTTTTAAACCGTGTTCCTGAAATTCTTCAGCACAGTAAGTACGGGCAAAAAAGCCACGATGATCGCTGAGACGTTCTATATCGATAATGAAGGCATCTTTGAGTTTGGTTTCGGTAAATTTCATAGTTTTATTACTGGAAAAAAATAAATAGAATTAGAAGAAAATGGCAGAAATACTTTATAGTCTCTAGAAGTTTTAGCGATTTCTATCCGCTCTATATTTGTACTTAACTGATATGAAAACCGCTGTGATATCTCTCTGCCTGGATAAAAATTGAACTTACGAATTGCCACTTTCAGACAAATTGGACGAGCTGGCAAACATACTTTGAGCTTTATCCATAGACTCTCTGAGCTTGGCTGCCAGAACCCTAACGTGTGGTTCACGATCGATGGTGTCGTGTCTACCGCCGATAAAGTGGTATTCAACTCCGCCATCAACCAGTTTGTTCCACTCGTCTTGCTGGTCAATTCTCAAAGTCTCACTGGCATAAATATCGATTTTGCCCGAAAAAGTACCTTGGGGTAAGTAGTCTGCTCTTGCCTGTAAATGACTGCGAAAAACTTTTTTAACGTTTTTGAGTGCAGGATCTGGAGCTTGCTGCTGCTTAGCTTTTTGCTTGCGAATTCTTTTAACTAACTTGGTATATTTGTAGCCCAAAATCGTCAGCAGTTGTCCGCTTCGACAGAAAAAGACAAAGCTTCGCCAGAGATCGGCTAGAGATTTGGATTTAATACTGCCATCGCGATTTCTCATCTCTAAATAAACATGGGGAGGCAATGCACCATCGATTAAAGCCAATAGGGCAACTTTTTGACCCTGCCGCGATAGCTGTAATGCCATTTCAAAAGCGACAATACCACCAAAACATCTTCCTCCTAGAAGATAGGGACCTTCTGGTTGAATGGCACGTATTTCTTTGATGTAATGAGCCGCCATGTCTTCAACGCTGTTATGGGGTTCGGTTTCACCCTCCAAACCCAATGCTTGTGGAACATAAAAGGGTTGGTCGTCACCCAAATGCAGCACGATGGGTGCAAAGCCCATACCGCTATTACCAGCAGGGGCAATACAGAAAAATGGTAGCCGCGAACTATCTGGCTTTTGGGGAGTTAGCCAGGAAGAAGAGATAGGATCGCTTCCCTGACGTAGAACCTCGGCTAATTGCTCGATAGTTGGTGCCTGGATAAGTGTAGTTAGAGGCAACTTTTTGCCAAAAGTCTGCTCTATTTCGGCTATCAAACGGAACGCTAATAAAGAACTACCGCCAACTTCAAAAAAGTTGTCCGTAACGCCGAGGCGATCGCTTCCGAGAATCTGTTCCCAAACTCGCATTAGCTGAAGTTCGAGAGGGTTGCGAGGTTTTACCTTTACTCCCTCAACTTCTGGCTTCAAGCGATAGTTGGCTCGCTTAGCTCTCAGTTCTTGAAGTTCGTCTTCGGTTAAAACCAGCAATGAAGCAAGAGATTGAGTGGGATCGGCAGCAATTTGCTCTAGTAAAAGCTGAAAATGCTCGTCCATTTTGGTAATTGTGGATTCGGCAAACAAATCGGTGTTGTATTTCCAAACTCCGATTAAAGTTCCTTCAGACTCAGACATCGACAGAGACAGATCGAAATCTGCCGTACCGCTATCTACCTGGCGCGATCGCACTTCTAAATTGGCTAATTTTGGGGTTTGCTGAACCGTGTTTTGCAGTACGAACATTACCTGAGACAGAGGTGACTGTCCCAAATCGAGGCTATTGATCAACTGTTGTACGGGCAGATCTTGGTGAGCGTAAGCACCAGACACGGTTTGTCTTACCTGCCCTAACAATTCGGAAAAGCCCATCTTATCTGAAAGATCGCTCCGCAAAATTAAAAGATTGACAAAGTAACCGATAAGATTTTTAAGTTCTTTACGGTTGCGGTTGGCGATGGGACTGCATACAAACAGGTTGTCCTGTTCGGTATAGCGGTATAAAAGTACCTTAAAGGCAGCCAATAGCAAGGCAAACAAAGTTGCACCTTCTTGACGACTCAAAGTTTTGAGTTTTTCGGTTAGAGTTGCAGGTAAAGTCTGTTGGTAACTAGCACTAGGTCGAGTCGATTTGGCAGTTTTGGGGCGGTCGATCGGTAACTCCAATTCTGGAAGATTGTTACCTAACTGTCCTCGCCAATAATCTAACAGATGGTCTAATATTTCCCCTTCCAACCACTGACGCTGCCAGACAGCAAAATCGGCATACTGTACGGGTAAAGCAGTTAGAGGAGAGGTTTGACCGTTACCAAAAGCTCGATATAGTTCGGCTAATTCGCGCCAAAAGACTCCTTCCGACCAGCCATCAAAGACAATGTGATGGACGGTGACTAGTAGTAAATATTCGCTGTTATCTAGCTCTACTAAAGTCGCTCGCAACAAGGCATCGCAACTGAGATCGAAAGGTGTTTGAGCTTCTTCGACACAAAGTTTTTGAATTTCGGCTTCGCGTTCGGAAGGAGGCAACTGGGGTAACTGCCGTACTGTTAAACTCCAATTCTGTGACTTATCGGGGTCGACCGACTGTACGGGATTATCCTCTACCGAAGTAAAGTTAGTCTGTAAAGCCTCATGACGGCAAATGATTTCTTTAAAACTCCGTTCGAGAGCCTTAATGTCGAGATCGCCTTTAATCTGTAAAGCAAAGGGAATATTATAAGCCGCATTGCTTCCCGTCAGGCGATCGAGAAACCACAGTCTTTCTTGAGTAAAAGAAAGCGGTAGTGCTTCGTCTCTGCTGACAGAAACTAAAGGCGGTGCTTGGTTTTGCAAGCTAACGATAGTTTTGATTGCTTCCCAAAGTTCCGCTGGACCTTTAGCCGTTGGCGAACTTTTGGAAATTGTTGTAGTAGGTTGGTTCATTTAATTCGTAATAATTGCTATTGGTGCGAGTGTGTCGCGCAGACATAGATATTGCAGATATATGAAGCGGAAAAGAGAAAGGAGCATCGCTTTGCTTGGGAACAGGGTGTAACGGCGCAGAGAAGATCGAGTCTAATTTTAACTCTCTCCCTTGCCCCCTGTCTTGGTCAGCATGCCCTTGCGTCTTACGCCGACGCGGGGTCTGACCGCTGCTCCCTGCTCCTCTGCTATAAATGCCTTTTCTATTTCTTTTTCATAATTAGTTCGGTAATATCGGCAACGGTACGAAAGTTATCAACATTAATTTCTTGAGTGTCGAACTTGATATCAAAGCTCTCTTGCAAACCAAAAACCAGATTCATAGCATTGATTGAATCTAGACCGAGACTGAAAATATCGCTTTCATCTCCAAGATCTTCACGTTCTAGATGGGGTAGTAATTCCAAAACAACATCTGTGGTTTTAGATTTTACTTCTTCAACTGTCATTGTTTGTAACATAATTAATCTATCCTTTTGTAGTTAGTAAATTACGGACGGGGATTCCCGACACTACCAGCCCGCAAGTATAAAAAGTAACTTGTCTATCGGCACCGAGTTTTTCATAAGCAGACATAATCATTACTTCTGTTTCTTGCCAACCGATACATTTATCGGTTACAGAAACGCCGTATTTTAATTCCTCTAAATTTTGAGGAATAGACTGATTGCCTTCAGATAAATTTGATTCGAGCATCATGCCCGCGATGGAGCGATTGCCATCGGCAATTTGTTTCAGAATGTTGTCTAATACTGCTGCCTGAAGCTGATGGTTTTTATGAGAGTTACCGTGACTGCAATCGATAACGATTTTTTGAGGTAGGTTTAAGCTCTCTAATTGCTTTTCTACCCTCGTCACTGACGCAGCATCGTGATTAGGTTGGCGATCGCCACCGCGCAGGATCAAATGTCCGTAGGCATTACCCCTGGTTTTAAAAGTGCTAATTTCACCTCGGCGATCGAGTCCCAGAAAATTGTGGGGTACTCTAGAAGATTGAATGGCATTTAACGCCACTTTTACATTGCCATCGGTACTGTTTTTAAAACCGACAGGCATCGACAGCCCACTTGCCATTTCTCGATGGGTTTGAGACTCGATGGTTCTCGCACCAATTGCCGCCCAGGATATTAACTCTGCTAAATACTGAGGCGTTATCGGGTCTAAAGCTTCGGTAGCTACGGGCAGACCAATTTCGGCAATCTTTAGCAATAAGCTACGAGCGGTAAACAAGCCTTTTTGAACATCAAAAGAACCGTCGAGATTGGGGTCGTTAATTAGTCCCTTCCAGCCGACTGTGGTTCGGGGTTTTTCAAAGTAAACCCGCATGACGATTAGCAATCGCTCTCGAACACACTCTGCCAAAGCTTTGAGCCTTATAGCATAGTCTTCGGCAGCTAGAGAATCGTGTATGGAACAAGGACCGACAATAATAAATTTTCTAGAATCTTTGCCGTCGAGTATATTTTGAATTTCCTGCCTACCTTGTAAGACCGTTTGAGCGGCAGTTTTAGTTAGAGGCAATTGCTCCTTTAACTGCATCGGACTCATTAAAGTTTGGGAAGATTCGATATTGATATCGAGTATTTCTTCATACATATTGTTTGGTTGGTTAACTTTATTTAGCCCAGGATTTGTTTAAACTAGTGCTTTGCGGAGAATCTTGCCCAAAGGACTTTTAGGAATTTCCTCACGAAATTCAATAATTTTAGGCACTTTAAACTCCGCCAAGTGCTGTCTACAGTAAGCAGAAATTTCTGACTCTTGGCATTCACCTCCTTTAGGAACAATAACTGCCTTGACAATTTCCCCTGCAAAATAGCCTTTTACTCCTACTACTACCGCTTCGGCAATTTGAGAATGGGAAATCAGTACATCCTCAATTTCAATAGGATCTACTTTGCGTCCACCAGTATCGATTAAAATTTTCTTTCTGCCTGTGATGTAAAGACAACCGTTTTCATCAAGTTTGCCTAAATCTCCCGTAAAATAAGCTCCGTTTCTAAAGGCTTGCTGATTGAGTTCGGGCAAATTGTGATAGCCGCTAGTTAATGCCAGACTGGTAATTGTGACTTCGCCAATTTCGCCTACAGGTAATTCCCTGCCTTCGTCATCGACAATTTTTATCTCGACGTTGTTTAAAGGACGACCGACAGAAGCCTGAGTTGCTGTTACGTCTTCATCTAGGTTGAGCGCGATCGAACCTGCTTCGGTGCAACCATAAAGCTGTCTGACGGGAATGCCAAACTTGGCAGAGAATTTATCAAAAATTTCTTGAGGAAGGAAGTTACCTGCCGAAAAACACAGTCTTAAGTTAGATAAATCGGCTTTAGCATTACCTGGAGCTTGTGCCAGAGCATTAAAGATATACGGTACGGCTGGCAGAATACTTATCTTTTCTGTTTCTAGTAGTTCTAAAACTCTCAAACTTCTAAACACAAAAGGAACTTCTACAGTTACTCCTTGTTGCCAAACTTGCTCTAAGATAACCAAAGTCGCTCCCGTACAAATAGCAGCCATCATACAGTTCCCCAAACCGTGAGCGTGATACAAGGGAACGATACAGAGAATATTGTCTGCTGGAGTTACTGCCGCAGTTTGGGTAAAGTTGCTTACCTCGTGATATAGATTTTTTTGAGTTCTGCCTACTCTTTTAGGTCTACCTGTAGAACCAGAGGAGTACTGATATAAAAAGTCACTAGAACCAGATGTATCTTCCTTGCTTTCTGAGTCTTTAGATAAAACTAAGTCCTCAAAATAAGTAGTCTCAGAACTAGCTTTATCTACAGTGATGATAGTAATTTGACATTCTGTTTCAGAAATGACTTGGCGGCAAAGCTCCGCTCTTTTGGTATCGGTAATAACTACCTTGGCATTACTGTCATTGAGATAGTAGCCAATTTCTTCTTCTTTGTATAGGTGATTTAGGGGTAAAAAGATGGCATTGAGTTTGGCAGCAGCAAAAAAACTAACCACAAATTCGGGACAGTTGGGCAAAACGACCGCAATACAGTCAGATTTACCAATGCCAATCGATCTTAGACCTTGACTAAAGCCGCTAACTTTAGCCTCAAGCTCTCGATAGGTAATTCTCAATTGGTCATAAACAATGGCAGCTTTTTCGGGATATTGGCGAGCCACTTCAGCCAAAATTTGCTCTAACACAAGAAAACCTCATTAACAATAAAAATTAAACAATAAACAAGCTACTAGCTGCGTGACCCCTATAGCGTCACGCAGCTTTTAATTAAAAGTTAGAAAGAAAATAACTGGCGGGAAATTTCTCAGTAATAGTCATAATTGGTTTGCGCTGAGAAAAGACTCGATAAGTACGAGAAAGAATCTTATCTTCTGGTTTAATTGGGAAATAAGTAGCTAATTTTTCTGCTGTTTCTTCGGCAGTATCTACTATTTCTTTGAAAGTTTCCAGCTTATATTCCAACCAAAGTCTACCTAGTGGAGTGCTAGAATGCAGTAGTTCGTTTTTGAACTTTTCTTCTAGTCTGTCAGTTACTAAAATTGATTCGGCATAAATAAAGTTTTTGCGGCTAATTTTGCCTTGAAGTAAAATTTTTCTTTCGATTACTTCAGTGCCGCGTTTTACTTCTAACAAGGGAATATCTTGAGTAACAGCAACTAAGGCTTCAGACAGTTTGACCATGCCAATTTTTTCATATAAATAGGCTTCTAGTATTTCTGTTAGTGTGCCATTAGTCGTTAAGATGATGCGTTGAAAAGTACTGAGGTTGGCAGGATTGATATGACTGCGAAGCAAAGATTTTTCTAAATCTTGACGCATCATGCTGTTTGGG
The DNA here is from genome assembly GCF_000756305.1 of Myxosarcina sp. GI1. NCBI lineage: Bacteria > Bacillati > Cyanobacteriota > Cyanophyceae > Pleurocapsales > Pleurocapsaceae > Myxosarcina > Myxosarcina sp. GI1. The sequence goes on along the minus strand of NZ_JRFE01000012.1, from coordinate 68,859 downwards.
TTAGTTAGTTCGTTAATTGTTTGTGCCTGCATTTTTTGTTTTGGTTAAGTTTGTTTTTTTACGATTTGCGCGATGTTTTTTCGCGTTAAAACAGTTGAATATCGATCGCGCTTGTGTTTTATCTAGTAAATAACAGCTTTAGAAGTTTCTTTGTTGGAAGACAGATCGGAGGCAAAACTATAGCCGAATCTTGCTAATTCTTTAGTTAATTCTCGCTCGACAATTGCTCTAGCTTCTGGAGAATATTGTTCCCGATAAGATTTTTTTCCCGGGGTTTTATTAGTGTGAGGTATAGCAATATATTTATCTACACCTGCTTTGTTTAAAATTTTATTGAAATCGCTTTCTAAATGTTCAAAACGAATCACTTCATCGACACCTGCAATTAGTGGGTAGGCAAGATTCATTCTGACAGCCTCTTTAGCAAACAAAGGAGACTGTTTTTTCAACAAGCGTTTGCAGCCAACTTTGACTCGTCTGTCAAAACGTTGGGGTAAGACAATTTTTCTCTGCAACCAGTTTTCAAAACCTTCTCCTCGCGCTAGCTCGATTTGCTTTTGAAAGTTTTTAACATATCTTTCGCGGTAAGCAGTTCCCGAACGGTTAGCGGGGCAATCAGGGATGTCGCTTTCGATCATTGTTTCCCACCAGGAACTGACGTATCTTTGGTAGGCAGTAGCGAAGCGATCGAAGGGATTGCGTACTGTAGCAAAGGTTAAATAAGATTTTAATTCCGAGGAGGAAATAAGATTGTATCTAACCAGCTGTTCTAAAGAATTGTGTTTTTCTCCAACTAGTTTGTATTTTCCTGCCAGCATCAAATCTTGTTGGGGTAGTTTTTCTCCTCCAAGCTGTTCTTTAAGTACTTTACTGACAGAAGAACAGCCAGTCCCTGGTACCTGGATAAATAGAAGTTTGTAATCGCGACAAATAATAGCCATTTTTGACCTCGTAATTTGAGAAATTAATCTAAGGATTTAATAGGCAGATAAGAGCATTAACATAGCGACAAAAGTTATAAATACACCCCCCGCTCTAATCTGAATTCGTCTAAAGGGTAATTTTTTTTCTAAGCGCAAGCGTCCCAAAACTAGATATCCCAGTAAAGCCACTATGGCAGCAGCTAAAAATTTGAATGCGGGAGAGACAGTCAAACGAAAATAGTTATAGGTTAGAGAATCGATCGCGCTACTTGCTTGCGGTTGGGGTAGTGGTAAATCTGTCCAGGTATTACCACCGTCTGTCGATCTGAATAGTTTGGCTTCCGCTACGCCATAAATCGTGCGATCGCGTTCGTAGTTAGGTGAAAATTGAATTGGTACTACGGGGGGCCAAAAACCATCCATATTTGCCAGTGAACGATTGCCTCGCGCTAAATCTGCGCCTACTCGCTCGAAAGTCGTTCCTCCGTCTGCGGTTTTAAATAATCCCTTACCTCTGACGTTGATAATTAAAGTGCGATCGCGCCCGTAATTGGGCGAGATGGCTACTGCTTCTATGTAATCTTGGCTGCCATCAGTAAGTGGTAATTGAGTCCAGCTAGTTGCCCCGTCTTTGGTGATAAAAAGACCTTCAGTCGTACCAGCAACAACAGTGCGATCGCTTTGGTAATTGGGAGAGATAGCGAGCTTGATAATATCCTGACTTGAGGGAATACCTTGGCTTACTAATTGCCAGTTAGAACCAGTATCTACAGTTTTGTAGACACCATTTACAGTACCTGCATACAAAGTTTTATCTGTAGCAAAATCGGGTGAGATAACCAAATAAGCTACTGGTTTGCCTTCGATATTTCCTACTACAGAGAAGCTACGACCGCCATCGGTAGAGCGCAGAATTGCATCTTGTCCCGAACCCTGCATCGAACCGAGGTAAATAGTTCGGTCGGCAGCGAAGTTAGGAGAAACAGCAACTGAATATTTGGTCGGTCGATTAAAGGGTTTTGGTTTATTAGGTTGGGTCAGTTTTTGCCAGTTTTCTCCCCGATCTGTAGACTTTAAGAAGTAAGTCCAGGATGGTGAAAATAAAGTTTTGTCTTGACTATAGTTGGGAGAAAATTCTAAACCGAACAATCTCGCTACATAGTTATCTCCAGCAATTCTTTTAGCAGTTCGTTTGAGATAACTATCTTTTTCCAAACCTTTGTTGATAGTCGTCCAGGTATCGCCGCGATCGCCACTAAGGTAAGCTCCTCCTAAATAGGTAGTTACAGCAATGGTAGAGTCATGTTGGTAGTCGGGGGAGATATCCAACCCGACGATAATATTTGGCGACAAGGTACTTAGCTCTTGCCATACTCGCCCGCCATCGGTCGATTTAAATAAACCATCAAAACCAGCAGCGAAAACGGTTCGATCTTGGTTAAAGGTTTGAGAAACACTCAGGTCGCTAAAGTGAGGGCGATTAAAACCAGGGCGGTCTGCTTGAGCGTCGGTAGTCAAACCCTTACTAGATTGTTGCCAACTCTTACCACCATCATTAGAGCGAAACACCCCTTGATGCCAGGTAGAAGCCAGCAGAGTCGTTTCGGAGTCAGGAGCGACCGCCAAAGACATAATCGTACTATCTTTAAGACCTTGATTGGCTGGCGTAAAGAAAACACCGCCATCGACTGTCTTAAAAATTCCCCGATCTTCGGTTCCCAACCAAAAAATACCATCTGTAGCAAAATTGGGGGAAATGGCTATAGTGTTAATTGCGCCACTATCTTTTAAGCTGGTAAGTTGCTGCCAGTTTTCCCCGCTATCTTTAGAAAGGTAGAGTTGTCCTAGTTCGTCACCGACGATGACACTCTCTGACTGGTGGGGGGCAAAAGCTAGAGCGGTAATTTTATTCTGATTACCTACTGTTAAAGATTCCCAACTCGCGCCGCCATTGTCAGTTTTGTAAAGTCCCCTTTCCGTTCCTGTGGCTAAGACGAGATCGACAGCATCAGGCGCGATCGCAACTAACTCAATATTTAGGTTGTCCAAACCTCGATCGACTTTAAACCAGGAATTACCTTCATCTTCAGATTTGTAGATCCCGTCGCCTGAAGTAGATAAAAACAAAACTTTGGGTGAGGAAGTAGCAATAGCTAGAGAAGACAATTGATGTCGATAATCTAAACCGTTGACTATTGTTTGCCAGCTATCGCCCCCATCTTGTGACTTCAATAAGTTGCCGCGCACATTAGTAAATAAAGTGCGGTCTTGCTGATAGTTAGGAGATATTTCTACAGCAAAAATATCATCGTGGGGATAGTGTGCCAGAGCAGTTCGGACATTAAAGCCAAAAGTTGCCACAGTTAAAAGCAAACTTAAAATAGTAACTTTTAACCAATTAAATTGCGGTAAAAACATAATCAGTAGATAGATAGGAAAATAAATACTCCCATAAACACGGCAAGGGTACTAGCCGATCTAACTAGCCCCTTTCTCATCCGCAATCTTTTTTCTAAGCGGAAATATCCCAAGAGTAGATAACTAACTAAAGCTGCTAAAACAGCAGCAATAAATTTTAGTAGGGGTGATTCGCTCAGACGCAGATATATATAGGTGAGATAGTTGATAACAAAATTGTTTTGTCTGGTTGGAATTTCAATTGCGTTCCAGGTTCGACCGCTATCGGTAGATTGAAAGAGTTGATTTTCCGAAGAGGTATAGATAGTGCGATCGCTGGCATAGTTGGGGGAAAATTCCAACGGTCCTGTAACATAGTCATCGATTTGAGTAAAAGTTTCACCGCCATCTTCGGTTATAAACAGTCCTTTACCTCTGACGCTAGCGATCGCCGTTGCATCGTGTTGATAATCGGACGAGATAGCAATTTCATCGATGTAGCCATCTCCACCGTAGGCAGTTCCTGCTAATTTTTCCCAGCTTTGGGCAGCATCGGTAGTTTTAAAGATGCCCTCGCTCGTACCTGCTAAAATGGTGCGATCTACCTGGTAATTTGGTGAAATGGCTAGGGCGAGGTAAGCTTCTTTAGCTTCAATGCCGTCGCTAGCAAGATTCCAAGTACTGCCGCCATCGGTAGTTTTATATACCCCACCAGGAAAGCCACCGACATAAATCGTGCGATCGCTAGCAAAATCTGGCGAGATCGCTAAAGAAGGAATATATGCCGCGGGATTGCCTATGTTACCAATTTCTGAGAAGCTTTCGCCGCCGTCAGTAGACCTTAAAACACCGCCTCTGATATTAAACAGATAAATGGTGCGATCGCTCGCATAATTGGGTGAGACAACCATGTACTGGTCGGCATTCAAAGTTTGAGGTAACTTTAGATGTTGCCAGTGTTTACCGCGATCGGTCGATTTGTAAAAGCTACCCGTAGCACAAACAAAGATCGTGTTGTCATTACTATAGTTGGGAGAAAAGCTTAAAGTCAGAACGTTGGTGAGTAAATTTTCTTTGAGTAGGGAAGGCTCTTTAAGACCGCCATCGATCGCCGTCCAGTTGTTACCTCGATCCTGACTGAGATAGGCTCCTTGATAATAGGTTGCTACCGCCACAGTAGAGTCAACTTCGTAGTTGGGCGATATTGCCAGCTTTTTAATTTTATTAACTCCAGAGTCCGCAACACGTACATCTTGCCAATTGCTCCCGCCATCAGTAGTTTTAAACAGTCCGTCAAAGCCACTAACAAAAATCGTGCTATCTCTCTCGAAGGTAGGGGAAATGCTTAGCTGTTGAAAGTTGGGTTCGTGATATTTATCTGCCTGAGGAGTTTTCTTCAGACCACTGCTGGTTTTCTTCCAGGTGTTACCGCCATCATTAGAAGTAAATACACCTTCGTACCAGGTAGCAGCTACCAAAGTAGAATCTGTGCCGAAGTTAGGCGAAAGGTTGAGAGAGACAACGGAAAGGTCGGATAAACCTCGATTTACCGCAGCAAAAGAGTTGCCACCGTCGCTGGTTTTAAACACCCCTTGGCGTTCGGTGCCGACAAACAAAGTGCTGTCGGTAGCAAAGTTAGGAGAAAAAGTAATCGCCGTAACCATTCCCGCATCTTGCAGGGTATATTTTAGTTGCCAAGTTTCACCTCCATCGCCAGAAAGATAGATATTACCTCGACTGTCAGCAATGGCAATGTTGTCTTGACTGTTGGTAGCAAAAGCAATTGCTAAAATTGGGCTATCGCCATCTAGTACTTGATGCCAACTCTCTCCGCCATCGCTAGTTTTGTATAATCCTGCTTTAGTACCAGCCGCCAAAACTAGGTCGGGAGAATGAGGCGAAACTTCTACTAAGTTGAGGTTAGTAGTTTTAAGTCCCTGATTGACTTTGAACCAAGAATTTCCACCGTCTTCTGACTTATAAATTCCATCGCCCATAGTGGATAGATAGAGGGTGTTGCTAGAGCTAGCCGCAATATCCAAAGAAGATAATAAATGTTTGTTATCCAAACCGCGCTCGATTCTCTGCCAGCTAGAACCGCCATCTTCTGACTTAAACACATTGCCCCAGATTTTGTTGCCGCTATCAATTAAGTGATATACGGTGCGATCGCGCTGGTAATTAGGCGAGACTTCTACATCAAAGACGACATCGTGAGGAACGTGGGTCAACCCAGCTTCTACGTTAACCAACGTAAAAGTTAGAATTGACAGTGCTAAAACACCAATACCTTTACCCACACGCAAAATAGGTAAATTTTTCCAGTTCATAGATTTATATATAAAAATTAGTTATATAGCGATAATTAATAATCTTTAGGAGAGACTTTCTTAAAAGAAGAATTTTTGTTTCCTACCCGTAGCTCATCTGTATATAAAAGACGTTCGCCATGTCCTGGATCTCCCACATAAATACCAATTTTCCAGGCACCCATAATGTTTACGCCAGGACGAAGTAGTGCTACCTTCTCGTCAACATAAAGCTTGCCATTTTGCCAAATTTTGACAAATCCTTCCTGGGGATCGGAGGAAGGCTTGATGTGCATGACAAAGTCTTCCCATTCATTGAGTCTGGCTGGAATGGCAATATTTTTACAGCCAAAAATATATCTTCCCTGACTATCTCTGCCTTTGTAGAAAGTTAGACCATACTCAAAGCGATCGCCTTGAGGGGAAATGCTCATGTGGCTTCCAGGTGAGCCTCTAGTGGTCAGTTTGCCATTTCTGGTAGATTTTTGATTGCATTCAAATAACGTTTCCCCACTACGCTGATCGCGAAAGGAGGCTCCGTAAAACATTTGGTGGACGATGGTATAGTCTGGTTTACCCGATCGCGACTGATTAAAGTTTTCGGGAATAAAGTAACTCCAACCGATCCAATATTCTTCTCCTGCTTTTAGTAAACCTGGATTAATTCCTAGTTCGCTGCGTTCGTCACAGTTTTTGGTATTGTGCTGCATTGCCAACTTGCCACCACGAACGGGATAAGAGACAAACTTAAACAAACTGTTATTTAAATACTCTGGATCTTGGCTGCATTGATGATTTTGATACTGTCTGTAAATAGACTCGTATTTTCCCTCATCAAATGTCTGATTCAAGATTAAATCGGTCGAGGAATTTCCTACAGGTAATAAAGCAATAGCTAGAGGAAACAGCAGAAATTTAGAGATGCGCATAGATAATACCTCAAGCTTGTCCCAAAATCATCTCTTGAGTTTTGAGGTTTGAATTTTGAGTAGCTAGTAACTGTTCGTATAGGTTGATGTGTCTTTGGGCATATAGCGGTAGAGAATATTCTCGTTCGGCGATCGCCCGACATTGTTGACTCATCTGCTGGCGTAAAGCATCATCTTCTAGCAGTTCGACAATTCCCTTACTGAAATCTTTAGCGTCTTCTGGTGGTGCTAAGTAACCTGTAATCTTAGGACGAACGTGATCGGGAACGCCACCAACGTTAAAAGATATTACTGGAGTTCCACAAGCCTGACTTTCTAAAGAAACCAAGCCAAACACGTCAGCACGGGTAGGAAAGAGAAATAAATCGGCTGCCGAATAGGCTACTACTTTGGCGCGATCTTCGTTGATATAGCCCAAGTCGTAGGTGGCAATACCGACGGTAGAAGCCAGAGCTTTAGCATCTTTACCAAAAACCAAGAGTACGGTTTCGGCTTTAAGAGATGGCGGTAAATTTTGCAGTGCTTTAATTAATAAGTCCCCGCCTTTGCGCTCGTCACTAAGCTGAACCGAGGCAAACATCAACACTTTTTTATCTAAAGGTAGATTGAGTTCCAAACGGCACTGTTCGACATTCAGGGGATGAAATACTTCAGTATTGATACCGTGAGGAATATGGTGAATAGGGAACCGATTGGTTAGAGGACTTTGAGCGGCAAGATCTGCGATCCACTTGCTAGGACAAACCAGAGTTAGATTTAGTCGGTCGTAAATCCAATCTTTCAGCTTCCACTCTAGGGCAGTAGCATCTCTGGTTACTTCTGGCGGAGTTTCTAAATAGGGACAATTACCACAACCCGTTTGCCAGCGATCGCAATCAAAGGCATAACCACAGTGTCCCGTAAGCATCCACATATCTTTGAGAGTAAAGACAGCGGGTTTATCTGCCGTTAGTGCTGGCAGAGCTAGATAGTTGATAAAGCCACCGTGAATCCCATGAAAGTGTACTAAATCTGCATTGGCAAAAGTAGGATTCTGTTTAATCTGGAAAGAGCTTAATTGATGAACATCATTTAAACCCAATCTAGAAGTAAACTGTTCGAGTAATTTATCTGTAACTCTAGCCAGAGAACCTTTTTGCAGGACTTCAACATTAGGAGATTGAGTAGTTTTAATCTTACATAATATTTTGGAATCAATGCCTGCGGTTCTCAAACCAGAATGGAGACGGTGCATCGAAATTGCTCCGCCACCACCCCGAAAACTAGAGTCACTTTTCCAAAGGTGAACGACTTTCATGGGCAGTGTAATTTTTTTATTGTGAAAACTTTTACTTGAATTGCAAAGTAGTTAGTAGCGAGTTTTTTTGGGTAATAAGTAATGAGTAATGGGTATTTTGTAGGTACCGAGCAACTCTCTATCGAGCTTACCGCTCTTTCTTCAAGAGATTACCTATTACCCATTACCTATTTTTTTAAACAACCGCTGGTTCTTTTTGAACTTCGGCTGTTTTTGCTACTGGCGATGGCTGACTCCAGAAGAAGTTGCGATCGATCTGATTGGTGCGAATTAAATACTCTAGCTGTTTTAAGCGAGTAAAGCCTCTAGAAGTAAAAGTTTCTGCCGTCATGTCTATTTGAGTAAACACGTTATACAACTGCTCGGCACCGAGTCGTGCATTCCAGTCACATTTAAAGCCAGGTAGTTGGCTATTAATTTTTTCAAAGGAAACGCGGTAGCTACGGTTGTCGCCATCGCTTTGACCAAAGCTGAGTTGACATCCGACAAAGACTTCAGCAATTGTCTCGGCAACTTCTTTGATTTGGTAGTTGTGAGAGGTGTCTCCCACGTTGAAAACCTGATTGTGAACTAAATCTCTTGGTGCTTCCAAGGTGCATAAAATCGCTTTGCAGATATCCAAGCCGTGAACCAAGGGTCGCCAGGGAGTACCGTCGCTGGTCATCTTGATTTGTTTGGTCGTCCAAGCCAATCCCGATAGGTTATTTAAGACGATATCAAAACGCATCCGAGGTGAAGCACCATAAGCGGTAGCATTACGCATAAAGGTAGGTGAAAAGTTATCGTCGGCTAGAGGTTTGACATCTCGTTCGACTAAAGTTTTGCATTTAGCATAGTCGGTTTGGGGGTTGAGAGATGATTCTTCGGTAACGTAATCTTCGGTAGCAACGCCGTAAACGCTACAGGAAGACATATAGACAAAGCGTTCTATTCCTACCTCTTTGGCAAGTTCAGCCAGTCTTACGGAGCCTTTGTGATTGATTTCGTAGGTAATATGAGGAGCTAGTTGACCTGCGGGGTCGTTAGAAAGTTCTGCCATGTGAACTACCGCATCAACACCCTGTAAGTCTTCCGCAGTAATATGACGGATATCTTTATTCAAAGTTTTGGGGGTTAGTTGAGAGCCGTTATACAGCCAGCCAACTTTATAAAATCCAGTATCGACCCCAACAACTTCGTGTCCTTGCTTCATTAATAGGGGAGCTAAAAGAGAGCCAAGATATCCTTCTGTTCCAGTAACTAATATTTTCATGATGATACTCTAAATAAACTTTATACTTTTAATGAGGTTTGTAGATTGGTTTGTAAATGGGAAAATGCGGGCATTTGGTTGACAATTGCTTTGCCAATTTCTATAGAAGAAGTGGCAGCAGGAGAAGGGGCATTACAAACGTGAATAGAGTTATCGCTTTGAACGATAGAAAAATCATCGACGAGTTTGCCATCGTTCATCAGTGCTTGGGCGCGAACCCCTGCATGGGTAGGAACTAAGTCTTCTGCTTGCACTTCGGGAATTAATCTTTGCAAACTACGAACAAATGCCGCTTTGCTAAAAGAGCGAATAATTTCCTGAATGCCATCTTCACTGTACTTGGCGGCTAATTTCCAGAAGCCTGGATAGGTCATTACTTCGGCAAAGTCGCGCAGATTGAAATCGGTTTTGTGATAGCCTTCCCGTTTGAGACTCAAGACTGCATTTGGTCCTGCGTGAACGGTACCGTCGATCATCTTGGTAAAGTGAACTCCCAGGAAAGGAAAAGCGGGATTGGGTACGGGATAAATTAGGGTTTTAACTAAGTAGCGTTTTTCTGGGGTGAGTTCGTAGTATTCCCCACGAAAAGGAACAATTTTAGCTTGAGGTTTGGCTTTAGCTAGTTTGGCGATGCGATCGCTATACAAGCCAGCACAGTTAATAGTAAATCGAGTTTCAAAATTTCCTTGTGTGGTTTCGATTACTTGAGTATCGTTGTTAGTATTGACGATCTTAACGACTTTGGTATTGAGATGAAGTTCTCCTCCTTGAAGTTCGATCAGTTCGGCATACTTTTGAGCGACTTTTTGATAGTCAACGATACCCGTACTGGGTACGCGCAAACCAGCAAGACAGCGTACATGAGGTTCGATTTCTCTTACTTCCTCAGCACTAATCTTGCTGACCTTCATACCGTTTTGCAAACCCCGTTGGTAGAGGTTTTCTAGTAAAGGTAACTCTGATTCTTCTACAGCTACGATAACTTTGCCGCAAATATTGTAATTAATGTCATGTTTCTGGCAAAATCCCACCATCGATTGATTACCCGCACGGCAAAACCGAGCCTTAAATCCACCTGGTTTGTAGTAAATCCCCGAATGAATTACTCCACTGTTATGTCCTGTTTGGTGAAATGCCCACTGTGACTCTTTTTCTAAAACAGCAATTTTTGCTTGAGGATAGGTTTCGCCCAAAGCCATTGCCGTAGAAAGACCGACGATGCCGCCACCAACAATTACAAAATCATACATAAATCTAAATTAGTCTATTGTTCGATTAATAATTAATTACCAAATTTTCCAGGGTGCATTACCGCTTTGCCACATTTTTTCCAGGTTGCGTTTATCTCGCAAAGTGTCCATTGGCTGCCAGAAACCATCGTGTTTAAAAGCAGATAGTTGTTCTAGATGAGCGAGTTTCTTTAAGGGTTCTTGTTCCCAAACCGTAGAATCATTTTCAATAAAGTCAATTACTTCTGGTTCGAGGACAAAATAACCGCCGTTGATCCAGGCACCATCGCCTTCGGGTTTTTCCTGAAAGCTGGTAATTTTGGTTTGTTCTTGCCCTAGCAAAATCGCTCCAAAGCGTCCTGGTGGTTGGGTTGCGGTAAGAGTTGCCATAGTTCCCTGCTGATTGTGGAAAGCAATAAGCTTGGTAATGTCAACATTACCGACTCCGTCTCCATAGGTAAAGCAGAAAGTTTCAGTACCAACGTGTTCTCTAACTCTTTTTAAACGTCCCCCAGTCATAGTATGCTCTCCCGTATCGACAAGGGTAACTCGCCAGGGTTCGGCATTACCATTGTGTACGTTCATCTGATTGAACCGCATATCAAAGGTAACATCAGAACGATGCAGAAAATAATTGGCAAAATATTCTTTAATTACATAGCCTTTATAGCCACAGCAGATAATAAAATCATTGATTCCGTGAGTGGAATAGATTTTCATAATGTGCCAGAGAATTGGCATACCGCCAATTTCTACCATTGGTTTGGGTCGAACGCTAGTTTCTTCACTCAAACGAGTTCCCAATCCACCAGCTAGTATTACTGCTTTCATTAGTATTACTCCTAATAAATTATTTATAGTTATTGATTATTTGCTTTTACTGATACGGGGCTTTTTGGCAGTTTAAATTGCAACTGCCTACTGAGGAACAGCTTGACAAAAGGCCAAGCAATAGCTTTAAGCAAATCTTTGGTCAACCAGACGCTATTCCAAACCAGCCATTGCAGCATTTGTCTATAGCATTTGGTTTTTTCTTGCCAAGTGAGAGGCGCGGTACGAATAGCAGAGATATACTCTTCAAACCACTTCCATCTAGTTAGGTGTAGCTTGCCTTTTTTGGTTGGGTCATACCAGGCAATACGTTCGTGAAAGGCACGGTGTGCCCTGACAGAGATTGCAGGATGATCGCGTTTACAAAACAAATAATCGGGAATTTCATAAAATTTGCCGTAAAGAACTAGTTTTCCCAGCAAAATCAAATCTGAAGAAGGATAGCTTCCTAAAGGCAATAATTTTGTTAAAACCTCCCTTCGGATCGTGCCATGAAAAGGATGACATAGATTACCGTAACGAACTAGGTGATGATAGGCTTTAAATCGTTCGACGGGTTGGTCAGAAGTTAAGTGAAATCCATCTTCATATTTTTTTATTTCTGCCCCAGATTCGTCAATAATCGAAGTTTTAGCATAAGCTAAAACCATGGTTGGGTCTGTTTCTAAAACTTCGACACATTTTTGCAGAAATTCTGGAGCGCAAAGATCGTCATGGCAAGCCCATTTAAAGTACTTGCCCGTAGCCAACTCGGCAACTCGGTCGAAATTCCACCCAGCACCCAGGTTTTCTTCGTTACGGATATAGCGAATGCGTCGGTCGGCGTTGGCATAGCGGCGGCAAATTGCTTCTGTTTTGTCAGTSGAGCCATTATCAGAAATAATTAACTCGAAATCTTTAAAGGTTTGCGCCAGAATTGAATTTAAAGCATTTTCTAAAAAATGCTCGCCATTATAGACGGGCATACCAACACTAACCAAGGGTCGTTTTTGGGTCATGTTTCTATCTAATTGGTAAAAAGTAAATAGAGGTTTGTATTCAAAAAGTGAACTGCTAATAAATAGCAATTTACAAGCAGGGTGTTTTTTCAACGTTGAGTTGTCTTATAACTACTCCCTCTCTTGCCAAGATCTTGCCCTTAAATCAATTAATACCTATATTTGATGAAAATAGTGTGGGTTTTAATAGCTCACCTGTGAAGATCTAGTAAATTTTTGCTAGTAAACTATAGAAATATTCGATCGTTTTATAACGATCGCCCAAGGTACTAAGTAGCTCCACTTAATCGAATATAAAATAGGTGTGATTTAAGGACTTAGTTTTACGTTTAATTAGGTTTACTTACTCAATATTTGAGCGTTGCATAGTTACAAATTCGTGAATGGTTCGGATTAAATCGCAGTCGATCTCTCCCTGCTCTTCTGCTCAATCTCAATCATCTCATTATGATGCAATGCCAATACTTTAGCGACGCATATCAATAACGCGAGCGGGACTACCTACAGCGATCGCTCTAGCAGGAATATCTTTGGTGACTACCGAACCCGCTCCAATTACCGCGCCTTCACCAATACGTACGCCATCGAGAACGATGACTCGATAACCAAGCCAAACATCATCTTCAATAACGATGCCGCCTTTAGTAGTTAGAGGCTGATCCTGCATTGGCTGTCCTAATTCGATACCGTGAGCGTAGGGATAAAAAGCACAGTTTGGCGCAATTTGGACTCTGGCTCCAATCTCAATTGGTGCTTTGTAACCAGAAAATTGGCAACGGGGTTGAATATGAGTATCTTCACCGATAGTTATCGTACCTTCGTCGCCAGTTTGAATGTAGGTATCGCCATAGAGATGGACTCGATCGCCCAAGATAACTTTGCCGCCATCGCGATCCTGAAAGATGGTCGTGCGATCGCCGATAAACACATTAGTACCTAACTGGAGTAACTGATGATAGAGCGTCGCGCCAGGAGCAATATAACCTTGGGGATGATAGCGAGCCAGACAGCGGCGAGCGTAATATGGCGGAGCCGACCAAGTAGCAATTTGGGTGGCAAGCTTGCCAAAATAGCCCCAGCGACTCCAGCGCATCCAAAACCACATCCAGGCAGTAGCAAATAGACCTCTAAGTCCAGTAATTTGCCATTTAGTTTGTACTCGTTTCCAGGTTGTAGTTTCAGGTAAGCTAATCATAATAATGTTCGGAACCAAAACTTAGGGCAGGATGTTGTTGAGAAGCAATAAGAGGAGCTTGGTAAATTTCGTAAAAGTACCTAGCTAGAGAAGGAGCTTTGAATAGCTCTCCTTCAATGGGTCGGGGTGGTGTTTTTACGCAATCGACCAAACGTGAAAATTCGGTACAGTGACTGACACCAAATTTTTCCACTGCCTGGGCAAATAGTAATTGATGGTCGTCTATGTGTTCGCCATAGCGTTTTAGTCGCGGCAGCAAGACAAAAGACGAACCCATTTTTGCCAACATTCTGGTAGAACCCTGACCAGCATGGGCAACTACCAACGAAGCTCGACCTACAGACTCGATCATTTCGGTTTTAGAAAGAGATTTAACAGTGGTCAATAAGGGATGATGGATGCGAGCGACCGAAGTCGATCCGTGTTGAAATAAAACTGGTTCGGTAATGATTTCTTCTTCCAGCATTCGATTTAGCCAATCAACGGCGCGATCGAAGGGAAAAACAATCGTTCCTAAGGTAAAGACAATCATAGTCAATTAAGCGTGATTTTAAATTTGTAATTAGGCAATTAAACCTTTGTATTTAGCTTTGGGGTAACGTTCCAAACATTCTGGCCATTGAACGTAAAATTCATCAACGACGTAGTAGACTAATTTGCCACTAAGGCTGAGAACTTGAGAGCGCGATATGCTTTCAATAAATACGGTTTTGATGCCAAAAATTTTACTGGCGTAAATAAACGGTACGGCTAAGCTCGCTCCAGTAGAAATGACCATGTCTGGTTTGCTCTGGTAGAGAATAAGCAGAGCGTGGAAAAAATTGACCACCGCTCTACCTAACATTCTGGCTTCCTGCATCATTACCCAGTGAACGATTTCTTTTCCGCGCAAGCGTTCGGTATCGAACTTGGGATATGTAACCCATTCTCGATAATGCGCCGACCAGAACTCTTTTAAACCCAACATGGTAGAAAAGTGTCCTCCTGGATTACAAATAAGTAGTAGTCGCATAGATAAATTTTGATTCTCGATCTAACTAGATGTAATAAGGTGATTAAAAAAGTTTTTAGCCAGCCAACTCGGCATCATGCTGCATGCGATGGTATTGCCATAGTTGACCGCGCTGCTGTAGTAATTCCTGATAAGTTCCCTGTTCGACGATGCGTCCCTGTTCTAATACCACCACTTTGTCGGCTCTCATAATTGTCGAAAGCCGATGGGCAATAGCAATTACCGTTCTACCAGCAGCAAGTTGTTCTAAAGACTGTTGAATTAAACGTTCGGATATTGAATCTAAGGCACTGGTGGCTTCGTCGAGAATTAAAATTTCAGGATTTCTCAGTAAAGCTCTGGCGATCGCCAGCCGTTGACGTTGACCGCCTGAAAGCAGAACGCCACGATCGCCTAGTTGAGTATCCAAACCTTGGGGTAACTTTTGAATAAACTTCCAGGCGTTAGCGCGTCGGGCTGCTTCTATGATTCTGGCTTCCGAGACATCCGTTAGACCGTAAGCAATATTGTCCCGAACTGAAGTATTAAAGATAAATGTATCCTGGCTGACTACTGCTATTTTGCGGCGCAGAGAATCAATGTCAAATTTAGAAAGTTCGATGCCATCAATAGTAATTTTTCCTCTAGTAGGGTCGTAAAATCTGGTAATTAAATCGGCAATAGTAGACTTACCAGCACCAGAAGAACCTACCAAAGCTACGGTTTTACCTCTAGTAATATTTAGTGACAAATCGTGTAAGACTGGTTTGTCTGGTTCGTAGCCAAAATCAAGATTGACAAGTTCGATTCCCTGGCGCAGTTTGCTAAATTGAATCTGTCCATTGGTTAAGTAAGGTTTATCTTTTTTGCTCAGTAACTCGCGAATATTATCGATCGGTCCCGAACACTTACTCAAGTTAGCGCGAACGCCATTGAGAGTACGGACGATGGGAATAACCCTCAGTAAAACAAAGAGGAAAGTAAAAAATGAAGCAGATTCTAGAAGTCCTTGAGGTATGAGATAAGCAAAGCCTACTATCAAAATACATAGGAGCATAATCGTTCCTCCTCCCTCTGAGACAGGTTCGATTAGTGCTTGAATGGCTCTGGTTTGATTGGATGCTGCTAAGACTCCTTTGCTAGCGCGGTAAAATCGCTGGCGTTCGTAATCTTTAGCGGCAAAAATATTAACGGTACGAATACCATTAATAAATTCTAAAGACACCGAAGCAAATCGATTATTGGCTCTGGTAATTGCAAAACTAGCTTCTCTTACTCGTCGCAGCAGAGTCGATAGTCCTACTGCCAGTAAGACAAACAGCAGCCCCGAAATAATCGTCAATTGCCAAGAGAGCATAAACAGCGAACCCATCAATACCAGTAAGGTACAACCGCGAATCAAAAATACCGAGACAATATTCAAAGCCTGCATCAGACTGGCAATTTCTGTAGTTAGGCTATTAATTAAATTACCCGAACGAACACTATTAAAGTATGCCAGGGATAGAGACTGTAACTGCTCGAAGACTCGTAACCGAATTCGATATGCCAACTCAACTTGAGCGATATAGCTATAAAGCTGCCCAAAATAAGAAAAAGCCACGCGACACAAAGTAACGAGTAAAATTAAGCCCGACGTGCGATAGAGTCGTTCTATAGGCGGTAGATCGACTCCCAAAATTGTGGTATCGATCCACTGTATGCCCGTCTGAATCGGTTCGGCATTTGGTTCGGTAAAGCTTTTGAGAAAGGAAAGGATAAAACCGATACCAAATCCTTCAAAAGCAGCTGCTAAGAGGGAAAATACAACTGCCAGCACTATAATGTGCCGAAAATGTTTGAACTCTCGCAGCAAAAAATAATTTTCATGCCAAAAGTTGGTCGCCTTTAGCAAGCGACGCAACCAAGATTTATAATTACGCATTAATTTAGTTTGTTTAAATATGGGAGGAAGTACGCATTTTGACCGAGCGGGCTGGCATTCCGATAGCGATCGCGCCAGCAGGAATATCTTGAGTAACCACCGACCCAGAGCCAATAACAGCACCCGCGCCGATGGTTACTCCAGCCAAAACTGTGACCCCATGACCGATCCAAACGTCGTCTTTAATATTAATATCGGATATAGCTAAAGATTTTAGTTGATAACTCTGTTGATGGTCGGGATGAGAATTCAAACTGCAATTTGGGGCAATTTGGACTCTAGAACCAATGTTAATCGTACCTTGGGATGCCACAAGCTGGCATCCTGGTTGAATGTGAGTATCTTTACCAATAACAAGTTTTCCGCCATCTTTAGTATGTAAAACAGTATCGTTATGGAGGTGAACCCGATCTCCTAACTTGATAGAGCCGCCAGTAGGCTCTTGGGAGATACTGACGCGCTCACCTAAGAAAACGTTGGCTCCACGCTGCAAACTAGAGCGATCGAGATTCGCGCTCGGTGCGATGTAGCCTCTAGCATTGTACTTTGCTAAAGGACGGCGTTTCTTATAGGGTGGAGCAAACCACGTGGCAATCCAAGTAGCAAAACGTTCGCTATAACCCCATCTCGCACAACGCATCCAAAAAAAAGCCCAGGCAGTCGAACAGATACCCTTGATGCCTACCGACTGCTTAGTTTGCCAGAAACGATTCCAGAGACGTTGCCACGCCAGAGATTTAATCATTGTAAATATAGCAGTACTAAAAATATTCTCATCTCGACTAAGCAGATATTGTCGATTCGACATAACCCCTTCGATCTTCGATGCCGCTGGTTTTAAGATAGTCGGCAAGGCGAATAGATAGAGCAATAATAGTCAGTGTCGGGTTAGAAAGACCGCTAGTGGGAAAAACTGAACTTCCAGCTACATAAAGATTGCTAACGCCGTGAACTCGACAGTTTTCGTTTACCACACCATGTCTGGGATTGTTATCCATGCGGGTAGTACCCATGTGATGGTAGGAACCCGTTAAGTGTTGCCAGGAAGACTCATCGGTGAGTTCGAGGGTGGCTTTACCCAGTCCCAGACGCTCTATTTCCCCAGTAATTATTTCCTGCGATCGCTTGATGGTATGCTTATCTAAAGGAGTCAAACGCCAATCGAGCTTAGCGCGATTCAGACCCAGGCGATCGCGTTCGGAACTGAGAGTAACGCGGCTATCGGGATTGGGAGCTTGTTCGGCGATGAGATGCGTATCGTAAGTCAGGGCAGTAATTTTACTTTTAGATAGTTTTTCATAAGCTTTAAGGGCAATGCGATCGAGATTGGTCATCACTTTGAGCGCATCTTCTAACACGGATACTTCTTCTCTGCCGTACTTACGACCTTCGTGAATGGTAGGGAAGGCTTTATGTCCTTTTTTCTGGCGACCCCGCAAGCGGTTAAATGATTCTACCCATTCTTCTTGCAGGGGCAGCAGTCTGGCACCAAAGTTAAGCAGTTGCTCGCGTTTTTGAACTTCTTTGGTAAGTCCCAAGCCAACACCCATAAACATCTCGCCAAGCTGGAAGTTTTTCTGAGTGTATAAAGGCAGTGGCTCGAACAGCCGCACCCGACCAGATATTATATAGGGATGCTCCATAAAATATCTTCCCACCCGATCGTATTGATTGCCCAATCCCGTGTTTTGAACTTTATTGGCTGCTAAAAGCAAGCGAGGATTTTCGATACCGCCAGTGGCTAGAACAAAAGCTTTTGCCGCAATCCAGAATTTTTTACCTTCTAGAGTGGCAACGCGCAATCTAGTAACCGACTGAGCCGTATCGTTGGTTTCGATGTCAACGACATTAGCATAAAGATAGGTATCGATGTTTTTTGCCCGTTCTAGTTCGGTTTTAAAAACCTGTCCGAAACGTAAGTGAGTAGGTGGAATAATCTGCCACAGACAGGTAGTAATATCCTTTGCTGTTGTTGGCAACGGCTGATATTGACGTTGTTTGAAGCGATCTTGCCAATAATCGAGTTCGTACTCGAAAGGACCGAGGTTACAAACTTGTTGGGCGCGTTGGTAATAAGGCACCAATTCGTCTCTGGCAATAGACCAACCACTATTAGGCATCCAGGGACGGTCTTCAAAATCAATTTCGTCTAAAGGACGGCTCCAGCCTCCCCAGAGATTGGTCGAACCTCCCAAGTAACGCGCTCGCGTCTCTTTTAAGGGATAGTAGGAGTTACCAATATTTTTATCGCCGTAGAGAGACTGGGTAGCTTCGTCAAAGTCCATTCCTCCACTTTCTAAGAGGCAGACTTGTTCCGAGCGATCGATAAATTCCCTCGCTAAGGTGATTCCTGCTGCTCCAGCACCAATAATACAGATATCTTGTTCGATAACCGTATCCTCTGGTAAAGTTCGGGCATCAATTAACATAAATAAATCCTCGTTATAAAAATAATACTTATAGTGCTAATACTCGGTACTTCAAAGAACCGTATAATCTTCCTATGCGATTGGCTAACAGACGTATCCAGGAAACGCGATCGCTCCGAGAAAAAATTTGGGGCAAGTTACGCAACAAGACCAGCCAACCTTTGACTCCTGTTTTCCAGGAAACTTTAGGCATACCCAGAGAGCGATATTTGGTGTATAGCAACACCCTGTATTCTCCCCAAAGCCGAGCTTGGTGGTATAAACCAGCCAATGTATGACGAAAGCGGTAGTGAACTACCGCCTCTGGTACGAAATGCAGTTTGGTGCCTGCTAGTTGAATTTTCCAGCAATAGTCGGTATCTTCAAGAAAGAGCATGGTTTTGTCAAATCCCCCAACAGCTTCATGAACCGAGCGTTTGACTCCCAGGGTGCTGCCCGATGCGTGGGGCAAATAGGGAGGTTTGAATTCTTGAAGTCCGTTAAGCTGAGTTAGCTGAGTTTGCACTCGATACTTGAGCGTCCAGGATTCATTGAGTTTTCGGTATTCTCGTCGGCAAGCAATAAAGTCA
Source organism: Myxosarcina sp. GI1 (assembly GCF_000756305.1). NCBI lineage: Bacteria > Bacillati > Cyanobacteriota > Cyanophyceae > Pleurocapsales > Pleurocapsaceae > Myxosarcina > Myxosarcina sp. GI1. Next base: position 49,586 of record NZ_JRFE01000012.1, on the reverse strand, counting down.
TACATTGCCAGTCCCTCACCCATAGCTAATACCCAGCCAGGAGCTACTTCATCGTCAGCATCACAAAATGCCAGAGCATCGGCACTAGTAGCTAAAACACCTACGTTTCTAGCGTGTGCCGCCCCACGTTTATCGGACGAATCGACAAGCTTGAGATTGGGTAGCTTATCTCGATACTGTTCGACAACCGCTTGCGAACCATCGGTCGAGCCGTTATCAGAAACAATTACTTCCCAAGGTCGATCCCATTGCTGTCTGGCAAGAGCCTCAAGCTGATAGGCAATGGTATCGGCAGCGTTAAAGCAGGGAATAATTACGCTCAGTTCTATCCTAGAATTATTCATTATTTACTCCAAATTCGTCAGTTAATAACTTGCTAAGGCTTGTTGTTCGACTTTTGAAGTTTCACTATTAGCTGTAGTTGCCAAAACACGCTCGACAATCTCGCGATATCGCTTGACGCTAAATGTGTTTAGCACTTTTTGGCGAGTTTGTTCCCAGTCCACAGCTACAGCATCACCATTAATAATATTGTTAATAGACTCGGCGATCGCTTGTGGGGTAGCTTCGCAAGTCCAGAGATCGCTTTGGGGATCGAAAAATTCTTGCAAAGCAGGAGCAGACATGGTTAGAGTCGGTATCCCCATCGACAGTGCTTCGATTAATTTGTTGGGAACGGCGTTGTATGCTTTATCGGTATTGCCAAAAATGCCCAATGCCAAATCGCAATTAGCAACTAAATAGTTGGGCAAAGAACCATCGGCAAAAGACAAATCTTTTCGTAACCGAACCCGCTCTTCTAATCCATACTGGCGAATTTTTGCCGTATATTTGGCAAACAAAGCATTATCTACACCAAATAGATTGCAGACAAACTCGGTATTGTTCGCCGCTAAAATTTTTAGTGCCTGTAAGATATTGTCCAATCCGTGTAGGGGAATAAAGGTTCCCCACCAGCAAATTTCAAACACTCCTCGCTCTAACTTTTGATGGCGAACTAAATTAGAAACATTACAGTTGGGTGCGATAAAAACCTTAGCGCGATCGATATTAATATCGAAGATTTTTTCCCAGTAAGTAAGTTCGTGGCTAGAGGTGTGAACGATGTAGTCAGCTTTAGTTAGAGCAAGCCTGTCTTTTTCCAGCATTCTCTTAGCTTGTCTGCTATCGGGTTCGATTTGTTTGCCTTTTAAAAGTTTGCGATCGCCAACAAAAGTATCGTAAATCGAAATATACATTTCTACGATTAGCTGTTTTTGCCAGAGCTTTGCCGCTAGTAACGCACTTTTGATAAATCTACTATTCATTGGCGGCAGGTAAATTACATCAGTAAAAGGTGCTTTTAACCAAAGCTCTGCTAACGAAAAAATCGCCAGTAATTTATCGATTGCAGGAATTTTTGCCAGTCTCGAATTTTGATAATAATCGGGACAAACTATCGAGATATGCTGCCCAGAATCAAACAAAAACTTAGTTAAAATTTGAGAGCGATAGTCTCGATAAATATTCCCGTAGAGTAAGACTTTAATTTTTTGGGGATTAGTTTGCATGAGAAAGTTAACTCGTTCGCCATCGGTCTAAATTCAACCCAGTTAGAAGTTCTAACTTACGATTGCTTTCTAAGAAATGCTCTCTTAGGAGGGCTTGTTTTGCTGCTGAGAGTTTGGGAAAACTTTTACTGTCATCGGTTGTCAGCTTACCGACCGATTTTCTAAGAAAAGAGGGAGCCAGATAGCCAAAACCAGAATAATCTAATTCCCGAAAAACTCTATTAGCTCTCCGTCCGACTGCATTAACGTGTTTAGACTTATTTTTGGGTTCGCCAATATCTATTGGTACTTCGGTATCTACGCCGATAAATCTGCAACATTTTTTGACCGTTTCTAGAGGATTTTGCTTCATGTCCTCAAACAAAACAAACAAAAAGGAATCTAGCGGAAAGTACTCCAACCAAAGTGCTAGCTGTTGGTAATAATTACTAACATCAAAATAAAAATCTTCACTATCGATCGCATCATCAAAATCTTTATACTCCCGACCATTCATGATGTAGTAACAATAGGCAGAATAAATTCTCGCTACTGGTTCTCTCAAGAGATAAATAAACTTAGCGTCAGGGTTTACCGAGTAAATTCTCTGAGGAACATCTTTTAAGTTACTAGATTTATGCCGCGAATTATTATCGCTCAGGGGAGCCATAGAATAAGTCGTTGAAGCATCAAGACAAATGGCGTTTTCAGGGTTGGAAAATTGAGTTTCGTACCAAGCCAAACCTTTATGCCAATATGTGGAAAAAAAGTGAGGTTCTTTGGTTTTAGCGACACAAATATTGGGATGTTGGGAAAGTAAATGTGCTAGAGTTGTCGTTCCCGCTTTTTGTGCGCCAATCAGATATACTTCTGGAGGAAATGGCATTTTATTTAATATTTTATTTGAGAATATCTATATATAATGGCTAGAGAAAATTACGATCTGACTAACTCTTTATAAATTCTGTGTACGCCGCGATTGTAGCTAGTCTTTAGTTTGAAGTAGAGTTTATCAAACGCCGAATTGTTGGCGGTTTTAAATTGCGTTACCTCTTGCTGGAAAGAGCTATCTTGACGGGCGATCGTCTCTTCAAAAACTAATTTGGCATATTCGTAAAGCTCGATATCTAATTTATTTAGCCTCTCGATAGTAGCCATAGTTTCTTGGGGAATATTATTCGCCCGTTGAGAAACATTACTGCGATCGTGGAGAGGAATTTTCCAACCTAGTATTCTTTTTAACAGAATTGCCGATTCGTCAAATCTTTCCAAAATACCAATAAATTTAAACTGGTTTTGCAAATTCTGTTTGGCAATTGCTAAATTTTCTTCTGAAAAAGGAACTGTATCTTTCTTCTCTGGTGGCAGTAACTGACGTTTTAAAGTAACTCCAGAAAAGTTTTTGGTCATGCCATTTTGTACGGCAGGATAAGACTCGACAAATTCTTGGAGCGATAGATTTTGAAATAGGGGATTATTAGTTTTTTGATAGTAATAATACATTGAAATTACGCGATCGACTGGATCGCGTAAAAACGTAATGTACGTATAGGGCTGAGACAAAAATTCGTGTAAGCCAAAGCCTAAATGAGTGTTAATAATTTTAATTTTTTCTCGTTCGGACTTTGATAAATTTTTGAGTTTGTCTATTCTTTCTGCATGAGAGCCAGCATCACCGTAAAGTTCGCAAATGGCACCTGGTGAATACTGATATTGAATGATGTATCTCAGGGTAGTCCCTGCGGTTTTAGGTATATGTTGAAAAATAATTACTTCATTATCTGAAGTATTAGAAAATGTATTGCCGTTCATGTGCTGGTTATAGATATAGCTATTAAATTTATTCTTTAGTCGATATTTCGGAGTAGAAAAAGCTGTCTATATATGGTTGGAGTAATTGGATGAGTTCTTCAGTTCTCAGTCGCTTACCTCGGTCGTGGGGGTGATAGATACTGTCATAAAACATCGATTTATCGTACATTGCCTCTTGAGGTTGACCGAGTACGGGGACATCTAAACTGCGATAAAAGTCGGCGATACTCTGAAAAAAGGCTTGAGATTCTGGTTGTTGGTAAGATTCAAACCAAACCGTATTAGGCCAGGTTGCCAAGACTTGAATATTATTCTGTCTGCACCAAGCGACAAATTTTTTGATATTTTTCAAACCATAACTTGTCTTTAGATAGCCTTTAATTGGCAATGGCTGAAGATTGGCAATTTTTTCCCGCAATTCTGGAGTTAGATCGGCTTCTAGCTGATGTGTGTTGTCTCCATAAGTATTTTTATTGACTTCCTCAGCAGCGATCGCTCTACCCTGACCGTATTCTGGTTTGGTGGATCTGGCAATAACTCCCTGTGTTAAACGCTCAAAGGATATGCCTCCAAGAAAGCGAATTTGAGAAACTAAATCTAGCGATCGCAAATACTGCGGATCGTGAGCGATAACGTGATCGACAAAGCGATCGCTGGGAATACCATCATTGAGATAGTGTTCGTATTCTAGGGGGAGTAAAACCATATCGCCAGGATTGAGCCAAGAACGAGCGCGAGCAAACATATAGTCCAAGCCGATGGCGGCATGAACCCCACCATTAAGACAAGCAACTCCAGTTGTTGCTTGAATTGTTTCACAGCTAATTCCTGCATTGGCGTTAGAACCAGAAACTATTAGTAGTTTTGGTCGGTCTATAGAGCTAATCAAATCGGATTTAAAAGTGTAGACTCGATGAATCGAGCTATTCTGCTCGGAAATTGGAACTCCTAGTTGATAAAAAATGGCTGCCAGATAGACCAGCAGACAAAACAAAAATCCCGTCCCGACCGAGCGCAAGTATTTGATGTAAGTCATATCCTTAAAAGTCAAAATACAAAAACTCGCTCTGAGGAGCTTCTAGAGCAATTTTGGCAATGACAAAAATCAATCCCCCAAGTACAAAACCGAAGGCTCCATTAGGTTGCCAATAAAGCTTTTGCCAAAAACTATGCTGCCAAGAATTAATTTTCTCTATTCCCAAGGCGGGATGGTATTTTTCCAGCCACTGTTGGGTATTGGGGGTAAACCAGGCAACGGCTAATAAAGCCAGCGATAGAGTATAGGTAAGCAGCAAATCAGAACCTCGCTCGAAGTTTAAAGTTACGCCAAGTCCCTCTATTGCTCTTAAATATTCCGCTAACTCTATGGGTAGAGCAACACCATTAATTCCGATCATTCCTCGTAACATAACGAACGCTGCATTCATGTTTGCCGCTCTAAAGAAGACCCAACCAATAACGATAGCGATAAAGGTAATCGCCACACCCAAAATATGCCTCCACCAGTTGTTTTTATTAGGATCGTGTCCTAAAAACTTTTGAAAAGAATGCCATTGATGGTTGATAACTAAATACATTCCGTGTAGTCCGCCCCAGAAGATAAAAGTCCAGCCAGCACCATGCCATAGACCCCCTAGCAGCATCGTAATCATTAGATTGACGTTGCGTCGCAGTTTTCCTTGGCGACTACCACCCAAAGGAATATAGAGATAGTCCCGCAGAAAGTGAGAGAGGGTGATGTGCCATCTCCGCCAAAAATCAATGACGCTAGTGGCTTTATAGGGAGAGTTAAAGTTGAGGGGCAACTTAATCCCAAACATACGAGCGGCACCGATGGCCATATCCGAATAGCCAGAAAAGTCAAAGTAAAGCTGTAACGTGTAGGCTAAAGCTCCTCCCCAGGCAGTAAAGAAAGTAACCGCTTCCCCTGCTGCCGCCTCGTTAAAAACTGGCGTGGCAAAAGTAGCGATGGTGTCGGCAAAAACAACCTTTTTAAATAGTCCCAAACAGAAAACAGTTAGCCCGACTGCCAAATTTTCCCAATCAAAGCGATAGGTAGATTTATCGGCAAACTGAGGCATTACCTCTTTGTGATGGACGATTGGTCCTGCAATAAGCTGGGGAAAGAAAGTTACAAACAGACAGTAGTTTAAAAAACCATAGTCTTTAGTTTCTCCTTTGTAAGAATCTACCAAATAGGTAATTTGCTGAAAGGTAAAAAAGGAAATTGCCAGAGGCAAAATTATTTTATTGAGAGTAAAAGTAGTACCTGCTAAATCGTTGACGCTGGAAACAAAGAAGTTAGCATATTTAAAATAGCCAATTAAAGCCAAATTTACCGTAAGACCAAAAATTAATCCCAATCGACGATATGACTTCTTCCCTTCTAGGTTGAGAAAAATACCAATAAGGTAGTTAAATAAAATAGAAAAAATAATTAATTTTATGTAGGCTGGATTCCACCAGCCATAGAAAAACAAAGAGGCAAGTACTAGCCAACCGATAGCAACTTGATAATGACCCCGTCGGTTAATCTGAAAAAAGATTGTCAGAGTCAGGGGTAAAAAAAGAAAAATAAATTCCCAAGAATTAAATAGCATGATGTTTTACCAGGTTGTCTCTCAAAGCCTCTTTAGCCAATGAGTGAATCGTAAATAGCTTCTAGTTTGAGAGTTTGTTTGCGTAAATCGAATGACTCACAGATAAACTCTCTTCCTCGCCGTCCCATTTTTTCTCCCAAAGCGCGATCGCTCAACAACTTATTCAGCCGTTCCGCCAGAGCAATATCATCTTTTTCTGCTACCAAATAGCCTGTTTTTCCATCTAAAACCGCTTCGGGAATACCGCTATGAAAAGTAGAAACTACTGGTACAGAGCAGGCAGAAGCTTCCAAGATTACAATAGGTAGACCTTCGCAATCGCCATCTTTAGCTGTTTGACTGGAAAGAGCAAAAATTTCTGCGGTACGCATCAGTTCTAGTACTCGTTCGTGAGGTTGAGAACCGAGGAAATTTACCTGCTTCTCAATACCGAGTTTGGCAGTTAAAGTCTGCAACTGTTTGGTCAAAGGTCCCGTTCCCACCTGAACCAGCGTAACGTCGGGATGCTTGGCAGCAATTTTGGCAAAAGCCCGCAATAAAGTATCGATGCCTTTTTTGTCTGTATGTCTGCCGACACAAAGAATATAGCGATCGCCAGCTTTAGTAGTTGCGGGAGTAAATTTAGTAGTATCTACTCCGATATAGTGCTGGATGATTTTATCTTCGGGATAGCCACGCTCGATTAGCTTTTGACGAATAAACTTAGAAACTGCAATAAAACCAGCAGCTTTTCTTTGAAGTTTGGCTTCGTTAAAAATTAGTTGGTAATACAGGAATCTACCACTTTTCCAAATTGCCTTACGAGAAATAGTAATATCGTAGCCGTGAAAAGTTACCAAAAAAGGAATATTTAGTTTATCGGCAATATTCATGGCGTAAACGCCATTAGGACCAAAATGAGCGTGAATTAAATCTAAATTGCCAATGATTTTAAAATATTTACTAAATAAGTTAGGTAAGCAGGTAAGTATATGAGTTAATTGTTTGATTTTCCAAAAATCGTGTTGGCTTAAAGCTACAGAATTAAAGGGTGTTTCTTTAACTAAAGTACTGGCAATAAAAGTTGGTTTATATTGCTGGAGATTTTGCGCTTGCTCTGTAATAAAAGCCTCTGAAATTAAAGGAAAAGTTCTGACGTAGATACCGATTTGTTTCATCTGTCATGTTTCACCGCTTGATGGGGAGCGATAAAGTTATTAGTTTGTACTGTCGAGTGGCTGAACTAGCGCAGTTTCTGGCAGTTTAGTGGGCGCGTCGAATCCGACAATATCCATAAGTTTTTTGGCGTACTCGACGGAATTGCACTGGGCAACAACCCAGTTGTTGCCTAGTTCTAACAGGCGATTGGTGCGATCGCAGTCTGCCTGAAGTCTTAAAACTGCCTCTGCTGCGGCTATGGGATCGTTAGAGTCAACAGTCCACTCTGGGGCAAAATTTTGTAAAATCTCGCCAATACCGCCAGTGTTGCTGCCAATTACTGGTATTCCACAGGCGATCGCTTCTACTACCGTACGACCGAAAGGTTCTCTAGGAGCCAGGGTAACTACCGCATCGGCACATTTATAGTATTCTTCGATCGCAAAAGTTGGGGGCAAAATTGTAAAGCGGTCTGCTACTCCCAAGCGTTGGGCTTCTTGAAGTAAAACCTGAGTTCTCGATTGACCTGGAGAATAGTCTGGACCAATTACAACTCCGTGATAGCGACCGCCAGAAGCTTTGAGACGAGCGAGCATGGGAATTAACCCCCGCAAATTTTTGTCGTTAAAATTATCTGGTTCGCTAATTCGCGAGGGAGTTAAGATAATCCGCGCTCCCGTAGCCAGAATCGGTTGCAAATTAATAGGCGGGGGATCGTCAGAGGGAAGATGATTAAATTTCTCTGTATCCACCGCAGGATGAAGGATATGTCGAACCCCAGCAGGTAAACAGTCAATGTTTTCGGCAGTAAATCGAGAATTGCAAATGGCTTCGGGAGCAAGTCCAGTAAAAATCAACTTTCTAAACGTGTTTCCTAAAGGATTATAAGAACGCGCCAAGTCTCTAAATAAATGGTAGACAGGTCGCCTACTCAATCGAAGTTGGGGTGTAGCCAGGGCAATGCTTGATAGCAACTCACGAGCGGTACAATTTTCCAACAGCAGGGGAGAACCTGGTGGTTGTTGGGCAATCCATTTAAATGCCATGTTAAAAAACTGTTGTCCGTTTTCTCCTGGAATTACTTGCAGACAATCTCCTCGAACCGTCTGACGGAGATACTGTTCTAAAAGAGAACCAGATCTAACCAAAAGACACAGTCGATCCGAAGAACCTAACTTTTCAAAACCCCTAACCATCATTGAGAGAGAGACAGTCGTGCCTCCCAACCCACAACTTCCTGGCAGGACTATAAGTTTATCCATAATAATACACCTCTCTAACGGGCTTCTGTTGGGAGCGATAAATCATCATAAGTAATAAAGTATTCATACTAATCGGACTCAAACTGGTAACAAAGCACTGTAAAAAAAAGAACATTAGTATGGGAAACCAGGATACGGGTCGATTTTTTGACGTTTGGTAAAACCATTTCAGCAGCATCACCCAAGCAGCTAAAAATAGTCCCAGACCGAGTAGACCTTGTTGATAGAGGAGGTCGCCTAAAATATAGCTATGGGTACCAACCCGAATTTGACTCTCCTGTACGTAAAAGACGGCATTTCCTTGTACCGCTGGCGGACCTTGAACTTTATGACCGAAAATTGGCTTATCGGGAATCCTTTCTAAAGTTTCTTGGTAGACCAAGCCACGAATTTCGGTAGAACCAGCGCGAGCGTTAGCTACACCTTCTGCTAAATTTGTAGAATAATTGGCAATTGAGTTGGTAACTGGAAATAGAGATAGAGTAATAAAACTAACTATTGCCAAGATAGACAACAATAGCCAAGTGTTTCCTTTGCGAGCAAAAACCAACATAAAGTAAATTAGCAATACTACAGGAAATGCTAGCCAGGTAGAACGGGTAGCTGTCAAACTAAGCAGAAAAATCGCCACTCCGATAAGTGACAGCGACCACAAGCGATTTTTGAGTTCTAGAGCAATTAAACCTACAAAACCCAGGAAAGCAGCACAAATTTGATTGTGGGCAAAGAAAAATCTAAACCGACCTTCGTAAAAAATTACTAAATAGTTGCTCCAACCATCGACACTATCTCCCTCGTCAAAACCGCTCTTGCCTGTCAATATGGCATAAAGAGTTCGGGGTGAACTGGCAATAAGTGTGGGAAATATTAGAACCGCTAGCCAAATTAACAGCATCTGCACGACGCTAACCGATACAGCCCAGGCAACTACCTCCAGTCGAACTTTTAAATTTTTGCCTTGGATATACCAAATCAATAGGGGAAAAGCAAAACCAAAGGTCGATTTAATTACACTATTTAGACTGACCCCAGTTCCCGATGATACATTGATAGAAAAGTAGGCATCGTTATAGAGCAAAAAATCGTCTACAAAACCATAGACATAAAAAGCAAATAAGCAAATTGCCGCCCAACCAGGGCGTTTCCAGTTTAGTTCTCCGTATTGCCGCCAGTCATAAGCAACAACACCTAGTAAGAGAAATAGCGGCATGTAGTTAGCAAGTCCTACATACCACCAAACAGGAAACAGCACTATATTCAGACAGATTACTTTCTCTGCTAGTGTTAAAATACTCCATCGCAGCCAAATGCCCGAAAAAAGCCGCTCTTTTTGAGTATTTAAAGGTGAATTTGATAATAAAATTTGCGTCATAAATTGGACTACAAACTTAAGTTTGCGCCTCTAACAAAGGTTGCTTAATGCCGTAGTAATAGTAGTTTGTCGGGCGAGATTCTATGCCATTGACTACCAGCCCTGCAATCTGAGCGTTATATTGTCTTAGTTGTTCGAGACTGCTCATTACAGAATAGCGTCCGCTTCTTCCTGGTTGAACGACAAACAAGAAATTGCGAATTACCGAACTGATTGTCGCCATTTCGCTAGCAGCATTGACTGGCGCGCTGTCTACCAAGACGTAATCGTAGTTACCAGTCTTCTGTAGAGCATCTACCTGTCTTTCAAAGTCTCCCTGCACAAAATATTTACAAATTGAATCTCTGGCAATTGCGGGTGCGGCAAGAGCATCGAGACCTGGAACGATAGTAGCCAGGCTAGAAGTAGCTAAGTTAGATTGTCCGTCTTCACTTTCTATCGCTTTTTGTTGAGAGATTTGCAACCGTTCGCTCAATGTGGCTCGATGTATATCTCCATCCACCACTAGTACTTTAAAACCAAGCTTGACTAATGCCAGTGCCAATCCTATAGTGACGGTGGTTTTACCTTCCCCTGGTGCAGCACTGGAAATGGCAACTCGACGGTTTTCTAGATTTAGAAAGCTAAAAGCCGAAGCAAGTTTTTGAAACTCAAGTTCGGCTACGCTGTCTAAAGTCCAACTATATTCGATATTTTCAAGCAGATTGGTTTGATGTTGCGAAATACTTACCAATACGGGATATTTTACTAACTGGAGGTCTTTGAGACTTAATAGAGGATCGCGAGATTCTAAGAACATCAACAAACCAAGGCTGCCAAAAGCAGATGCTAGCAGTCCACCTAAAGCAATAAGCTTGTAGTTTGGGTCTGTAGGTTCGGGATCGAGAGCAGGACCATCGATTAACTGAACGTTGGGATAGCTGTTAAAGTTGTCGATTTTTGCTCTATTAGTTTGAGCGATGATTCCTTTATAGACCCCTTCAGCAATCTCGTATTTGCGCTGTAGCTCTGCTAGTCGAGCTTTATTTTGAGAAATGTTATTTAGTTCTTGGGTACGGTTAGCTATTTGCGAGTTAATTTCAGTACTTTCCTGCTGTAACTGTTTGGCTGCTGTTTCGGCTGCTAGCAACTCGGCAATCATATTAAGGCGATTGTCGGAACCATTAGTACCCAGAGTATAATCGATGTTCCCTCTACCTGCATTGGGAACTGCTGTATTAATAGTCTGTTGTAGTTGTTGGCGCAGTTCGGCTCGGCGTTGAAGTAAAGCTTTTATTTGAGGGCTTCCTTCTTTAAATTGTCCTCTAGCATTAGATAGTTCTACTTCTAACTGGGATAAACTTTCTCTAACCTGCTGATATTCTGTATTTCCTGCCAATCTTAGAGAGTCAACCGCAGTTTGCGAACTTATTCCTAAATTGGAAGAGGTTACTCTAGCTTTAGTTTGGCTGGCATCAGCTTGAGCTTTGACTAACGAGCGTCTGGTTTTTAGTTCGCTAAGAGAATTAATCAGTTCTTGAGCTTGAACATCGCTATCAACAATTCCAGTAGACTGACGAAATTGTGCTAGTTGGGTTTGTGCCTCAATTAAGTCTTGGCGAGCAGTTTCAAGCTCTTTGGTATTTTCTCTAGTCGAGGCATCTTGCTGGCGTAGTTCCTGCAAACGCTGTTGATAGGAGTCAATAATATTATTGGCTCTCTCTAGTGCTAGTTCTGGTTGAGAACCTTGTGCTGTAACTGTAAGAGTTGTCGATTGTGGTTGGGGTTCTACTTCAAATAAGTTTTTGTAGGCATTCAATCTCTCTTTAGGGTAGAGATAGCGTTCGCTATCTTCTTCTAGAACTCGTTCGATTACTTTGTCACTGCCAATAATTGCCGCTTGAATTTGTAGGGGATTGACTTCTTTAGAAAAGCTAAGTCCGCTATCGTTTAAATTCCCTAGTGGACCTAAATCTGCACTGAGATTACCTCCTGAAGAAGGAATGTTTAATTTAGCTTCTGCCGTCCAGGTAGGAGTAAAGGTGCGACCGACTAATACGGTTGCTGCGAAGACTGTAGCACCAACTAGCGCAGCGTTTAAACCTAGTAATGGCAACCAATGTTTGCGCATGACTGCAACTGTGTGATTCATATAATTAATTTATTTATATAACTAAACTTTAAATATATTTGTTGGCAACGCCGTTAATTAGAAGAATAAGCTCGTTGCCCCGATCGGGTTTTAGAGCGGAGATAACCGCGCAAACCCAAACGCAGCACGATTTTTCCCTGTTGGGGAAACAACGCACAGATGCCGCGTCTTAATGTTCTTTCAATCGTATCTTTAGGACTGCGTCCGATCGCGATACTCTCTCGTATAGAAAGTCCGATAATTGCCAGAGATTCTTTAAGAGAAACTCCACCTTGTTGAATGGCTTTTAAGCTACGATGGTCTACATCTTTTTGTAGGTCGAAGCGATCGCGCAAACCCAATTTGGCAGCAGTATCGTTGATATATGAGGCAATGGCTTCTTTTTGTTGAAGTAAAAATTCAACATTGTCATTGTATGCCTGTAAGTTATTGCCGTGCATGCGATAAAACATTAACGGTTCGTCAATGCTGCCGACTTCTCCATAAAAGGGAACTGCAGCAGTTATATATGCGTCTGCTGCCTCTTTTCTTTTGGTTGGAATGGGCAGAATTTGCATTAGCGTTTGACGGCGGTAAGCCAACCCAGAGGTAATCGACCAGGCATACTTACCCCACTGCAACAATAAGCCACTTACATCTCCGCGATTATGTCGGTGATAACCCGTACCGATGGGATTACCTTGAAGATCGATTGAAGTTCTGCCGTGAGAGATTTGCACCCATTCAGGATGTTGGTTAAATGCAGCTACTACCTTGGCGAGTTTATCTCGATAAAAGTAGTCGTCAGCATCTAAAAAACAAACCAAATCGCCTTTAGCTTTTGCTATTGCAGTATTAAAGGCTGCTCCCTGTCCTGAATTTTTTTGGAAGATAGCAATTAGGCGATCGCCATAAGATTCGATAATTTCTCTAGAGCGATCGGTCGAACCGTCATCGACAACAATTAGTTCGAGGTTTTGATATGTTTGCTCGAACACACTATCGATCGCCTGACGCAGAAAATTAGCATAATTATAGTTAGCAATAATAACGCTGACTAAAGGACTATTGGTTTTTATTGGCTCGTTTACAAACCGAACTTCAGGGAGCATTTTTGTCATTATTTAAAACCTCTTTTACAGATATATTGTTTTGTTCGTCACTCAACATAAAATTTAGATCGTTTTTAAAATCTGCAAATTTTAAAACCACATTAAAAAACTCTTGCCAAAGGTCAAGAGTTTGGGCAGGATTTGACAAATAGAGCTGCTGTCGATCCAATTGTATTTTTTAAATTAGATAAAAGAAAATATAATATTTTTACTCAATTTATTTAGTAAAGTCATACAGTTAAATACGCAGCTTCACGATCTTTAGAATTATTACCAACAATACTATTGTTAGTTGCTGCTTTGTCTCGGTATATTCTAATATAAGCTTAATGAATTTCGAGTATGGCAGCTTCCAAAGAAGCCTACTTGTATTGTTCTTTATAACTCGTATTTCAGAGTCATAACCACAATGGCAGTTGCTTAAAAAACAAGCCATAGGCTTAAGTTAAAGTGCACTCCAGGTGTCTTCTTTAACCAAATAAAATCGAGAAAAATCAAAAAGATCGACAAAACGCTAGTACAGTATCCATCTAAATAACAAAGCATTTAATTTTGAAAAAATGGTTTTATCTAATTAATACTATCAATCCAGTGTTTTGTAGTTTTCTTGTAACTAATTGTATACTAAAGCTTCAAAAAATGCAACCTTTATTTTTAATAAAAAATTAAGATTATTAATAGCAAAACAAATAGTATAGTCGTTCTAATTAATTTTTGTATTTTCGCAAGTTGTTTGTTCGAGAGAACAGGAAGTTAATGCAAATTTTGTTCATACAATTCTTATTTAAAATAACTATATATTGCCGATGTTTGAGCTAAACTATCTAATATCGCTAGAGTAAAAACTGCTATTTTTGCTGCTTTGTCATCTACCAAAAAACTGCTATTATTTTTAAATGCAGAACGGCTATAAAGTTAAAAGTTTTTATAGACTTCAATTAATTCAATAAATTATTTTTAGTCATTAACAAATTTAATTAGTTTCAAGCTTTTTATAAAAACTAAACGTAGAAAAAAAGTCGCTTAATTATTATGTTGCAGCTTATGAATGCTGCAACCACGGCTCATATAGTAACTATATTCGCTAACTGAAGGATTGTTAGAACTAGGATCGATCGTACCAGTAGTGTATTTCCAGTCTTCTCTAGTAGCTAGAACGCTATCTAACTTTTCTTCATTTTTTTTAGATATGCGCAACCACATTTGTCCGTGTTCTTCACAAAAGAAATCTTCAATCCAGGAATTGCGATCGACGAAGCTTCCTAACTGTGACACTAACAGACTAGCTTTTTTGTGAGAAAAGTTTAAATGTTCCTTTAACTCAGATACTTCTTTGTAAAACAATCGATACTTCTGACTATTCAATCGCCAGAGGCGACGCTCGCAATAAGGACAGAAAAATTTTTGCACTTTTTTACGGCTACTACGTTTATTGGGCATAATTAATATTTCAGAAAGCCAAACTAATAAATTTCAAAAAGACTGTACTAAAGCTAGACTAATTGTGTTTTTGACAACCATTAACTTGGTTTCAGCTTAGACAAATCTTTCAGTAAATTTAGATTTTTTATTTGATTTACACAAATTACTTGGAGTTAACGTTTTCAGTGCTTGACCTGGGATCGTGGTATCGAGAATGTTTTTTTCCACAATTTTCAAAACTCAAGTGTTCGAGTTATAGATCGAGCGAGCGATTCAGTCTATCCTCCAATATTGATGCAGATTGAGTGATTTTTATTTTATTCATATAAAATTTAATTCATATAAAATAAACTGCAAAATTTTGTGCATAAAACTGCAACTGTTGATTTTTACTAAATAAAAATTTCGATCTTCTAAGTATTTATTCGGTCGAAGTTTTATCGTTATACCTATAATACAGCAAGTAAAAATATATTACGCAAAGCTTTCATGAAGCTTATGTAATTGAAAGATTAAGTTGACTTGTGTTTTTTGTTTTTTTTCGTAGAAAACTACTACGTATTTTTTGTTCTAGCCTATTGCTAATATTCTTTGCAATAACTTTATGAAAGAGCGTGTTAAATTAATTTTTGACTGAGCGACAACGCATTGTAAGTTATAGCAATATATATTTTGTATGTATCGAATTATAGTCACAAAGTTTGACAACAATAAGATAACAACGCCTGTAATGACTTTTATTATGTTGACACTTTACTTATTTAGAAAAAATCCAAGAAGCCATAACTTTACAGCAACTTTATAAACAACTAATGTGTTTTGCTAGTTTTTGAGTTTTGTTTTGCCATATAGCAATAGCTGCACTACATAAGAGAGCATTAGGTTCGGCAATATAACAGCAACAGTTTAATTGGTGACTAATTGTAAATAGTTCTGGATCTGCAAGATAGGAAAAAACCACAGCGTCATCTTCGGAAGTATACAATAGCAATAGTTGTTTGAAAGTTTGTTTTAACAAATTGAGATCTTGATCTTGATAGACAGTAAATAAAGAAAAGGCGGTCTTAGCACCAAAATGTGATGAGTGCTGCCAATTACTGCGTCTTGGCGGAAAAGCTATTGATAATGAAATTTCAGCAGGGATAAGTTTTTGAAACACTTGGGAACGAGGTTCACCACAAAACAATAGATGTTTATTACCTAGTTGCCATAAATCGCCATTTTTTACTAGTAGTTCTAAAGAAGATGTTACAGAAGTTACTTTTTGAAGAACAATGCTATCAATTTCTATACTAGAAGTTTTAGCTGAAGTACAGGAATTGTTTAAAGAAGCTGAATCAAAAATTTGCCCCGCTTGAGAACACTTTTTGTCAACGAACTTGGTACTTGCAAGTAGATGAGTGCCAATAGTTTTCGTCTCAAATTTAATTTCTGATGAAGTGACTGCTGCCTTTGATGAAGACTTGTGTTTTTGAATTAGTTTTTTAGCAATAGTATAAGTAACATATTCTCCTGTTTCGGCTCTCATAATAGCTTCTTTTCTAGCTGCCGCTGGAGCAGAGGGTGCGGCTAATTTGTATAAAGCCGACGGAGCAATTTCCAAATTCGTAAAATTTATGAATTTGAATTCTTTGCTAACTTGCATAAATTTATTAGCAGCAGATACACTCCAGTTAAACTCTGTATTTAGCCACAAGCCAAATTTACCATGACCGATTCTTTGTTTGACTTCCGTTAGTTTTTGACCGATCTCAACTATACTCTGCGCTGTTTTTTTTAATAATGCTTTAATTTCAGCAGTTTGTTGATGGATAAATTGAGTAGTTTCTGGCTCTAGATCGGTATAGTTAAAGTTTTTAATATTAATTTTTGACATTAAAATTTTTCAATGCTAATCAAATTACAAATTATAAAAAACCAAAGTTTCAGGTTTTGAAAACAAAATATGTAATATATATACTACATAAAAATTTTAAGTGCAAGTTTATGACTAATGAAGCTTAAAACTATCTTTTGCGAGCCAATACAATAGGGTTTATTGCTGACTAGCTCATAAGTAAGTCAACCTAGTTAAACGTTAAAATAATTTGCCTGAATTTCTATACTTCATAAATCTCCAAATCAAAACTATTTTATGTTTAATTAAGTGGAGCTACTTAAAGATTGTCGAATCCACTGATGGGGACTTTGAGGCACTTCTTCAAAACCAAAGCGGTGTATGAGTTTGGTAATTGTTTTTTCCTCTATACCCAAATTTAAAGCGGCGCGTTTGGCATCAAAGCGAACTTTTACGGGTAAATGTTGTCTCTGAGTTGCTAAAAGCTCGTTTGTCTGTTCTCGAATCGGATCGTAAATTTTAATAAATTGATTGGTAACGGGTCCTTTAATCCGTTCGGTAGCGATCGCAATTGCCTGTTGAATCGGACCTCGGTTTTCTACAATAGTCAATCCCTGTTTTAAACCCATAGTAATTATGCGATCGTGCAAACAACGGATCATCTCAAAATTATCCTGATAGCGTTTGGCACTACGTTTTACCGCCCCTTTTGCCCGATGCTCGAAGTTTTGCCAATGCTGTTGACTTTCTACCTGCATTATCAACCAGTCAATGTTTAGCAACTCAAAGGTTGGTTCGGACAATAATCCTGGCATCAGCCCTACACCTTCGATCATAGCCGAAGTATTTTGTTTGTGGAGTCGTTTGGCTAGTCCTTCTACGCCAATAGTAGTTAAAACTGCCTGATAGTAATAAGATTCTAAGCTACCTTCAAATGAAGACTGGTATAAGCCCGAAAAAGCTGTTTTGGCATCCTCCTCAAAGAGAAAATCAAGCAGAGCTTTTGCGTTAGCCCTTCCCGCCTCATCGGTAGAAAATACTTTTTGAATGCCAAAAATACGAGCTATGTGAGTAGACAGAGTAGATTTACCAGAACCTGATGCCCCACTAACTAAAATCATTGTGGGTTTGGTGGGGTCTTTCCAGCGTGGCAAATCGAAGACCTTCAACAGTAAACCGCGCATCAACTGATAGAGAGATTCGATAGTAAATCGCTCGCGCACTTTATCTAAAAGTGCATCCTGATAGAGAGTATCTCGCAACCGATTTTTTAAGGTTTTCCAGCGATCGTATTGCTCGAAGTAACTGCTTTCTAACTGATGTATTTCTCGCTCCCAATTAGCAACTAACTTTTTAAGGGGCAAGAAATTCATTATTATTTGTTTGGCATCTCGTTTAAATTGTCGATACCATTCAGCAGGTGGATGAGATGATGATTTTTCCTCAAAACGACGATCGCCCGATGATTTCATGTTTTGTTCGATCTGATTGAAGTTATTAGCAGCAATCCGATCTAACAATTGGTCTGTAAGTTGCTCGATCGTTTCTAAATCTTCAACTGCTGATAAACGTTCTAATAATTCTTGACTATCTGTTTGTTCGGCTACATCCAAGACTTTGATGAAGTTAATTATTTTGCGCTTAATTTCTGGTAAGAGTTTTTTCTTTAATAAAGACTCATTTGTCTGTAAATCACTTAAATCTTCAGTGAGTTCTTCAGGTACTTCTGCATTTTGCCAGGGATAGAGATCGCGGTTTTGGTCGAGAAACAGTTCGGAAGTTTCAAAAAGCTGCAATACGATCTGACGAGCTTCATCGTAAGTATATTCGGGTAAGATTGCCAGCCGATAAATTAGCTCGTACTGCCGACTTACTAAGTGTCCTAACTTAAAATGGGTTTCATATAGTAAATCATAGTGTTTTTGCAATAAAGCATAGATTTGTTTGTCTGATAGAGTTTTAATAATCGCGCGATCGACATTTTCTTGCTCTTGCCAGATTAGCTTTTCATGACGAATCCGCAATGGCATCAAACGTTCTAGTGTTTGTCGAGCTTTTTTTCCAAGAGAATTTTGAGTGGCGGTTAATTCCCGCAAGGTTCGCACCACCTGTTTTAGCTGTTCCTGTGCTAATAATTCCTCGATTACAGGTTGGGCGGCAATTTCCTCTCCTTGGTTGGCATCATAGTGTACTCCTAAAATTTCTTCATATTCAAAAGCACGATCGAGATTTCGAGTTTTATCATCGACAAAAATTGTCTGTCGGGCGAGGCGATTGTAGTTTTCAGCCCAGAATTTCAGCCATTTTTTGGCGTAGGTATCTACATCTACAGGATCGTATCCTAATGGTTCTATAACGCGATTGTATTGGGCGATCGCTTCTTCGCTGACTGGTTCGCAACTAATCTGTTGTCGTTCGTAAGCGGCAGAATTTTTGGCGGAGATTTCGGCAAATATGCCTTGCCAGAGTTGCTCTAAAGCCCAGTCTGGTAAATCTATTTCTAATACTTCTTTAGCAAAGCGATCGAGAAAAACATGTTGCTTAAAAGATAGATAGATTCTAGACGCGGGTTTACTGGCACCAAATTTTTCGGAAACAATGGCAATTAACCCTTGCAGATAGTCAAACTCTTTACGTTCCAAAAAATATTTGATCTTCGCCATAAAGTTATTGGTTAACCCATATTGGCGAATACCTAACTTGCGAATACGATCGAGTACCTGACGGTTTTCCTGTTTGGAATCGTAATGACTGTAATAAAGAGTTAGAAAATTACGAATTTCTGTTTGCGTAACTTCAATTAGTTCGTTGTCGGTTTTTGCCAGTGCGGTATTAAAATTACCGATCGCGTGACGGGCAAATTGTTCGGGAGTTGCCTGCCCAATTTTCAGGGCATCATAATTAGTATGAGGTATTGGCTGGCTTTTAAAAATAGTTTGCCAGAGTTCGAGCAACTGTTCTTTGGGTAGCTCGATTCCTTTAGAGTGAGCATATAGCTGGATAAAAAACTTATTATGTCCGTCCATCAATACGCCGCCAAAGTCCCAGGCGATCGCAGAAGGACTGTGTACTCGTAGCAGAACCTTTTCGATTTGCTCTAGAGCTTCAAATCTTAACTCATCAGGACCGTGTTTGAGGATTTCTAGATATCCTGCCAAATCTTCCAATCTCTCTTTATCACGATGCTGGTAGTCCGATTGTTCATCTAAAGTAGCTAAAATATTTTCGATATCTTTAATCTCAATCTCTCGATACCAATGGTTTAATACGCCTTCAACTATTTGAGCTTGCAATGACAGAGAACCTTGTTGTTTTTGCTGGCAATAATCCCGAATTAATTTCTGTAAATCTCGCTCTCCAACTTCTGCTTTTAAAGTTAATAATTTGATTGCTGCCAAAACCGATCTTTCTATCATGAGTTGCTTACTCTCGCTTTTTATCCCTGCCTCCTATTGGGATCTTACCGCGATACTAGTAATTGGGTTCGACCTGTGTTTGGGTGGGGCGATCGCTAATAGAAAAGTAGTGAATTAACCCGATTTCATTTTGAGGAAAAATTGTGTTTTTCTTAAAGAAGAAGCTAAAAAATTAAATATAGTAGTGAACAATGAACAGTGAATAGTGTTTACCAATCCGTTAATAATTGCTAATTGCTCATTGCCGAAGGGTTAGGCATTTAACTTCTAATTTTTAACTTCTTGGCGAGCGTTCCCTTGCGTCTTTCGCCGAACAGCGCATTCGCAAGGGCGCGTGGCTTGAATTTACTTCAAGCCCTTGTGTCGCCTGCGCAAGCGTCGCGTAGCGACTTTGAGCCGTTAGGCTCTGTGGTTCTCGCCGCTTTTAACTTTAAACTTTTGCTTATATGGTGCGTTGCATGAATCAAAAATTCGCCTTGTCTGAATTTTCTAGAGTTACTTTAGTCGTTTTTTATGGCAGCAGCGCAGCATCTAAGTTAATTGAATTGTCGATAGAAATTCAAAAATATATAGCAAATCTAAAAGAACTTCAGGGGAAGTTTGTACCTTACCAAACAGAGCAAATACATGGAACTATTGTCGGATGTGAGGGGTTGAAAACTAGTTTGGGAATTATTAATAAATGGTTTTACTTCTATAGAGAACAAATTAAATATATCGATTTTAACTGGATTGAATACTTGCAAACTAGCAGTATTTTTCCAATAAAACTACGTTTTTGTGGCTACGATCCTAAATTAGACTATGGTTTTTTAAGTCGCGGTCTGCACCCTGCTATTCGTTCCTTTCAACTACAATCATTGGGTGAAGAAACTGTTCCCGTATTAATAGGCTGGGCTTTTAAAAGCGATCGCATTACTTGGGAATTAGATAGTTTGCGTCGCAATGCTCAAAAATTTAATTTGCTGCACAAATATTTTTCCACACCACAGGCAATCGACAATGACTTTTATTTACGTTTGGGTACGATAAAAGGTAAGCTTCCACAGGAATCTCTAGATGCGATCGCTCAAAAAATTAGAGAGTTTCTCACTAATAAACCTCCTCTATACATTGCTCTAGATCGCACAGATCTGGCTTTTGCTAGCTATCAAGATATATCTTTAACTCCAGCAACAACGCAGATATTTCCTTTACTATCGACAAATATCAGTCAAATCGAGCAATTATACTAACAAACATATAAATACTTAACAGTTGTTCGTGCCATGCTAGTGTTTATATACTATAAAAATAGTATTTTAGTACTAAACGAGTCACACTAATTGTTTGTTATTATTCACACTAATTGTTTGTTATTATAATGTAGCTGCATTAGGAGAGGTGGCAGAGTGGTCGATCGCGCTCGACTTGAAATCGAGTTTTCCGCAAGGGAACGTGGGTTCGAATCCCACCCTCTCCGTACTTTTAGTCTTTGTCTAAGAAGATATATCACTATCTGTCGATTGCTAAATTAATTGTTACCGTTGTCAAATTAGTGTTGTCTTGACCAATAATTTGTCGTTGGTAACAAATTAATGTCATTCAAAAAAATTAAACGACAAGAAAGATGAGGGTGGAATTCGCTTTCATTTTTTAAAAATCTTTCTTACTCGAAGGTGATTCATTAAGTTATTTGTTTTTATCTTGCTACACTCAATTCTTATTTAAAATTACTATATTTTCAGTAATGAAAAACCATTTTTACAAACTCTGTGGCAATATGGCTTGAAATTTCGTGTTGAAGAATTGTTCCTAGATTCTAAGTCAGGAGCTTTTCAATTAGCGGTGCGATCCTGCTGGGGTTTTACACGAGGCAGAAGCAAAGCTCTGCATTGGAAGCCTGGTATTAGCTATCTCAAGATTGATTTACGGTGGCTAAGAGTATTACATAAGGGTCGTGATTTACTCCAACCCGTGGCTCTAATTAATACAGATCCTCAACCTTGTTTTACTTTCTTGAAAGCCAAAAGACAATATACTTCTCCTGTAAGATAATGCTGTTGTTTCAGATTTAAAACCAAACATGAAAAAATACTTTTTAGTATCGATCGCCTTTTTAATGACTCAAGCGATCGCTCTAGCTGCTAACGATCCGACCGTAAAAATTACACCATTGGGCAGTCATGATGGCGAGTTTTGTGGATTAGACCGCGCCCTGATATTAGAAGACCCTAACGGTACGCGCCTGGTTTACGATGTGGGAAGAACTGTTGCTGGGGCTGGAGACGAACGTTTGGGCGAGATTGATGTCGTACTTTTGAGTCACGTTCATGGAGATCATCTAGGCGATCGCACTATTTCGGAAGTCAATGGTGGTGAATGTGGCGAACCAGATGTCAATCAGAATGCCACTCCTAACTCAAACACCGTCGATATAGCTCTAGAAAAGAACGCTCGGATTGTAGTTGGTAGCGAAATGAATGGTTTTCTGGGCAATAAAGTTGAAACTAATGGGAGCGACCCCGAATCAGTACAGTTAGTTCGGTTTGGTGCTTCTGTTGAAGTAGACGGGGTAAAGATTACTACTGTACCAGCAGTTCATTCTAATGGCTTGAGTGGAGAATTTATTGAAGGTGAACTAGGAGAAAATCTTTCTGCTGCTGGTCTGACAGCTTATGTAGGTCCTCCTACTGGTTATATACTTACTTTTACTAATGGATTGGTAGTTTATTTATCGGGAGATACGGGAGTAACAGCAGAACAAGAAACAGTAGTACGCGACCAATACGGTGCTGAGTTGGTGGTAATTAATATTGGAGATACTTTTACTACTGGTCCACAAGAAGCAGCTTATGTAGTCAATGAATTAATCGAACCAACTTCAGTCATAGCCTCTCATGCTAACGAAGCTGCTACAGAAGGAGGAAAGGTTATTCCTGGTACGAAGACAGACAAATTTATTCAAGCAACCGAGATGCCAGTATATGTTCCCTTGAGCGGACGAACAATGGAGTTTGACGGCTCTGGAAAGTGCGTTGCTGGTTGTTGAAATTTCTTTGGATGCGAGCTTATTTTTAAGAATTACTACATATCTGAATTTTATATTGCCTTTATTTTTCAAAACCTTCAAGATCTCATCACCGTAAAACAAGTCAAACAGAAACTCAGATTATACGAAATTGAAAGACAAGTTAGGAAAGCAATAGCGATAAGCCTTCGACAATCGGCAGTGCCGATTCGACGTTGCTCCGCAACGGCGGTGCGCTCCAGCGCACGCGAGCCAATCGCCTTTCTTTTTATTCAGGATCGTACAAATCGCTAAAAGCTTCTCTAACTCCATCTGTAGAGTTAGAACTCGCTCCACTCCAATCACTTTGTTTGTCAATCGACCAGGCAATTTCCCCACCCTTTCTCGTTCCTACTCGTGTAAAGGTAAAACCAGCATCGCTAAATTCTGAGCCATAGCTAGCGATAGTTTTAGGGGTAAATCCCAGTAAATCTGATACTTCTGATGTCGAAAGCAGCCAACCATTTTGATAGGCACTTTCTAACTCTTCAAGATAAGTTAATCGTCTGGTCGATTGAGGAATCATTCTTTTGACTACAGTTTCAATCGTACTGACTAAAGCTACGGGATTGATGGCAATTATTGGTTCGCTCTCCTGGGTACTTTCGGTTAGATAAGAAGCAGGACGCTCTATTGTAGAAAGTGCTAGATGACCCTTTTTCTTAAGTATCTGAATAAATCCCAGGGTCGTGCCACCGCGTTTTAGATGAGCGTGTAAGCCGTCTAGTAGCTCTAAATCCTCAGCGGTTACAAAAGCTTTACGCCCCTGTTTGACTGTTTCTATTCCTAAATCTTTGATTCGATTGTAAAGATTGGAGCGAGCAATATCATATCTCGAAGGCAATTGGGATAATGGAACTCGATCGATAGTCATTTTTCTTACTGTCCAGGACTGTCCTGGAAGAAATAGCACCTCACTTCTAACACAATTTTTTTTTACGTCAAGTAGTTTTAAATTTTCTAAGAAGAGCGCAGATGTCCTCGGCACTGCTATAGGCTTCTAGTTAATTAGCTACTCCCATCCCACTTGTTAATTACCTAGTCAGAAAACAAGTTTTTGTTGATTTACCGCCATTTGTTTTCGGTATTTTTGTAGCGGGATGGGAGTAATTTCGATTCGCCTTTATGAAAACAAAGCGATCGCATTGTCAAACTATAGAAATTAGTTTAATTCTCAAACCTAAGCTTTTTAACCAGCCACTCTAACTACTCATCGAACCGTGAGTTTACGCACTCGAAGTTCACAAAACACAGATAGTTTAGTTTTTTATCCCGCTCTAATTGTACTACTTCAGGACTTACGCAGTCGAACGAAATTTCTTTGTTTGAGCAGCGAGTCTATAACGAAAAATCAAGGTTTTCAGTGCTGAAGCGCGTAAGTCCTATACTTTTAAAAAGTAGACTCAATAGCCACACTACTTTTGGGCATAGTTATAGTTAAAACTCCGTCAATAAGTTCGGCATTGACTTTTTCTACTTGAATTTTTACTGGCAGGGGTATATTACAATTAAGCTGTCCGTAATGAAGTTGAGAAGGAATTAGCTCTTTTTCATCTACTGTTTGATGGCGATCGTGCATTCCAGAAATCGATATAGATTCTGGTTCGGCATGAATGTTCAAATGTTTAATGTTAACTCCTGGAACTTCTGCTTTAATAATCAATTCCCGATTAGTTTCGTTAAACTCAATAGCGGGACACCAAGTTTTGTTATTTTCTGTCATCTATGTTGTCTCCTAATATTTGCATCGATTGGCAAGTCGTAGCAGTTACTTTTTATCTTTCCTAGTTTTAGATTAAGCCAACAAGTTGAAGAAAATGTGAAGATAATTGAGAATAATCATCCGATCGCCTTTTTTCTTTTATTGACAATATTACCGAGCAATCTTTATGAGTTAGCACTGTTATTAGCAGTGAAAAGTTTTTCCGAGTTATTTGTTGTAATTTGACTAATATTACTAGTAAATTTATTACTATTAACTGCTACAATGCCGCTGGCACAATAGGTAACACCGCGATATTTGAGTTTCCAATTTGGCTAAGAAATTAAAACTGTATTTTGAGGTATTTTTTCCCAAGGCACGCCTCTATCTCTATATATGCCGATAGATGCAGTATCTTGTGTTAGCTGCCAATTGAGTCGGTAACAGCGTTCCAAAAAGCGAACGGGATCTAGTTCCCAACAGGTTTATGGACGGTCGATTTTATATCGGTGCCAAAAACTAAAAGGGTTGATAAATTTGACATAAAGATGGGAAGAAAACAATTGCCGCCAATAGAGACTAAAAGGGAAACTAACATTATATGAAATACTTAAATTTTTGCTACAAAAGGATGTGGATTGGTGACTGGGCAAAGGTTCCTAATCCCTAATTCCTAATTCCCGATCCCCAATTATGTAGCATTCTTTTTTGGAATTGATATTAGTTTTTCTTGGTGTTTGGTCTTTCATGCCATCGATCTCTTTTACGAGCTTTTATCTTTAGACTAAGCTAATAATTTGAAGAAATTGTGAGATTTACTTTATAAATAGGAATGGCATAACGAAAATAGATTACACTAACCATTCAAATTACTATCCAGTCCAAATCATTTGGGTAGGTTGAATTAGTTCGATTAAATTACCTTCAGGATCGCGCACTAAAGCAATTTTAATGCCCCAATCGAGTATGTTCCAGGGTTTACTAACAATTTCAATCTGATTTTTTTCGAGATTTTTACAAGCTGCATCAACGTCTCGAACTTCAAAGCCGATAGCTATTGCATCATTTCTAGTCCCAAAAGACACTTCAGTTTGATTTCCAAAATATTCTTTGACTTTGCTGTTACACATCAAAATTAATTTTGTTTTACCTTTAGTTAATTCAGCATAGCGATCTATATCAGATTTAAAAATAACTTTTAGCCCTAACATATCTTGATAAAACTGTAAACTATTTTCATAGTTGTTTACTAATAGTCTGGTATAAGCAAAATAATATTTTATAGTTTTTTGTTTAGAGTTTTCTAATTCTGTTTTAAAATGATTTTGAATTTCGTACATCATAATTATTTGATTTACAATTGGCTATTTAATAGCTTTAAATTACACGCTTATTAATTGTGTGCTAAGGAGCACGTCAAATACGTAAATACAGATGAATTAAATTACTGTTCATTACTAGTTACAATCAACGAATTACTTATACAGTTTAAATGAACTTACAAAACAGACATGCACTCGTGTACTAATTGTTTTGTGTCAATGTCTTGAATCTTAGAAACTTGATTTGGGTCGAGAATATAACCAACTCCATATATATTTTTTATCCAGTCGATTGCTCCTACTTTTTGTAGTTTTTTACGTATTCCTTGAATATGAGTTTTAACACAATCTTCTGAAGGTGAACTATCTAATGTCCAGACTAAATCTAATATTTGTGAGCGACTGTACACTCTTTTGGGGTTGCGGACAAACAGTTCTAAAAGACTGTATTCTTTTGGGGTAAGTTTAAGAGGCTTTTCTTGATAGCTGACTTGACAATTAATGGTATTAAGCACCAGTTCGTTAATGTTTATAGTTGTGTTAGAAACAAAGTTTTGTCTTCGAGATATAGCTCTAATTCGTGCATTGAGTTCATTAAGATTTATTGGTTTTGTAATATAATCGTCGGCACCCGCATCCAATCCTTGAATTCCAGCATGAATAGTATCTTTGGCTGTGATTAAAATAATAGGAATTACATAGCCAAGCGACCGTGCTTTAGTACAAAAGTTTATATACTTCTGTTGGGGCATAAAAAAATTTAATAAAATTAGTTCGTATTTTTTGCTTTGAAGATAATGCCAACTTGTGCCAATATCTTTTACCATGTCTATTACATGAAATTGTTTTGTCAAGGCTTGACTAAGTAAATTTATTAGATATTTGTCTTCGTTAACTACTAAGATTCGCATAGTAAAATATTTAGACATTCTCTATGTAACCATGTATATGATGTACATCTTCTTTATAAAACTCAATCTAAGATAAGAAAGTTAATAAAAAATAAATAGTCAATAACTTTAAAACTCAATTTCGGGTTACTAAAAATAATAAATAAACAAAATAAAATAACTATTAACTTGTTTAACTTGTTTAACTTGCTTATTTAAAGTTAGTAAAAAAATAAAATTTAATAAACGTGCGATCGCTGTATTTTTATAATCCACAAAACTACAATTATTGCTAGCTTTTTCAACTGATTATTATAAAATTTATAAAAACAAAAACATATAAAAAAATACCGATCTACAATATTTTTTGTTATAATGATCTTTTGAATTTTAGTTTTTCTTTTGAGTAGACTGATAAAAATTTATTAATAACTATTTGAAAATAAATTTTTCCTATGATCGAACGACAAAATTTAGAACAATTTCGTCCTGTTCCAGTAGACGAAGATGCTTTGAAAACAGCAATGGAAGCTTTTCATTGTCTAGATTGTGGAGCACAAACGGGAGAGTGGGATGCTTTTTTGGAACTGTTACACGAAGAACTTACCTGGTTTGCTCCCGTCGATGGATTTCAAGGACTTCATCACAATAAAGCCTCGATAGAAAAACTTTTTAGACACCATGCCTCGGTGACTCGAACCCATTGGCAGCTTAAAAATATAGTTGCTAACGGTAATGAAATTGGATTTGAATCTTGGACTACTGGAACAATGGAAAATAAGTCATACGGAAACCAACTATTAATGCTGTTTGTAATTGAGGAAGGTAAAGTCAAACACATTCGCGAATATGCTGGTTATCACAATGGAATTGGCGATTTTGTAGGTCACGGAAATCCCAATGACGGTGCTGATGCGTATGCTTACAAAGGACTTTAGACTATCTACTCAAATTTCACAATTTATCAATCGAGCCAAGAAATAGTTAGTCATTTTAGAGCCGTAGGGAGAATTCCACCAAAGTCCAGGAAGACTTCCTTTGGCTGCATTCTTAGAGTATTCCAAATTGCTGCATTCGATCCAGCTTCCATCCTTACGCCATCCCAGGAGATCGCCCCATTGTTCGATTAATTTGCTATTTTGTTCGATAGTAGTTTGTTCGCTACCGCCCAAATCCCGATATATTTGTGCCTGGATACTAAACCCAAAATGGTTATTGCTGTAAGTTAGCCACAATCGATCTATTATTTGTAACTCACTACAGTCAAGGTGTTTGATATCCTCTGGACGCATATCTTCTAATTTTTCCTTGCCAGCAATTGACAAAATCAACCGCACTGTTTCTCTATCTGCTTCTAGCCAATTTTTTTGCTTTAAATAGTTTTGCAAAGCTTCATAGCGATAAACGCCGCTAACTAGTAGCAGCTTTTCTTCAAGATTCGCTATCTTTTTCTTTAGCTGTTCTATTTTACTGTTTGAGAATTGAGTATAGTTTTGAGTCATAGGAAAAATTGTTTTAAAGCTTAATATAAAAAACATGAAATTATTTTTTATAGCTATTTAAGGCGAGAACCTTTAGACAAATAAGCCATAGTAAATGTGGTAATTAATACCATGCTTATACTGTAAAAATAGTTGATGCAGACAGTAGTAATGATAAATGCTAAAACAATTCGGTATTTGTTTGAGAAATTATTTTTCAGGTTTTCAACTAGACTTGAGTTTTTACCATTTGTTATCTTATAGTTTAATTTTGCTTGAATCCAATTATTATCTCGCATAAATTTATATTCAATCAGTTTCTCGTTCGCGGTTTTGTTGCATTGACTCATAACCCACTCCGATCGCCAAACCCAAACTCGAACCTACTACAATAGCTATTGTTTGCCGAGACTCTTTTTCGGCAATATGTGCGATTACCAAACCTAATAAACCACCAGCAAAAGCGGTCAGGATTCCTGTAAATACAAGCATTCTTAAATTCATAATTGAAGTAAACTAGAAAAATATGAATGAACAAAATAAGATCGAAACTGTGAGAAAAAATAGTCCATTGTTCATCCAGTCATTGAGATTCCATTTTTTAAACATTTTTATTTATTAACTCAATCTAAAGTTTAAGATTTAATGTTCGTTTCTCTAGCGCCACTGTTTTTTGCCAAGGTCTTTTGATGTCCGTTAACGTTATTCGATCCGTTTTTACTATCATCATGTTCCATTTTTATTTGCTTTTCTACTATATTTTTAGTATTTTTCTTCTTCTTATTTCCTTTTAAAAAGGATTGTTCAAAATCTTTAATTATGATGTAGAGAATCGGTACAAATATTAGGCTCAAAATTGTAGCTATCAACATTCCCCCGAATACTGCTGTTCCTAATGACCAGCGACTGATAGCTCCTGCACCAGAAGCAATGAGTAACGGCATAAAGCCAACTAAAGTTGATATTGCGGTCATAATAATGGCTCTAAACCGCTGTTCGGATGCGTATATAGAGGCTTTTTTGATGCTCATACCCAAAGCGCGGTTTTGATTGGCAAATTCCACAATTAAAATCGCATTTTTGCTTGCCATTCCAATTAACATTACTAATCCAACTTGGGCATAAATATTGTTATCGAGAATTGGCCAAACTCCTCCAGACTGCAGTAAAGTAGCTCTAAGCCAAATACCTCCTAAAGCACCTAAAACAGCTAGAGGTACGGTAAGCATAATAATTAAGGGATCGATATAGCTTTCATATTGTGCTGCTAACACCAAGAAAACCATAACGAAACTAAAGCCAAATACTAAAGGTGCCACACCACTTGAAGTTTTTTCTTCTGCTGCCGTATTAGTCCACTCATAACCAAGTCCTGGTTGTAGAGTTGCTGCTACGACTTCTTCCATAGCGGTAATTGCCTGACTAGAGCTATACCCTGGTGTGGGATTGACGTTAATTTTGATCGCAGGATAAACATTGTAGTTAGTGACAATAGGCGGGTAAGAGATTTGTCGGGCATCAATAAAATTACTAAGCTGAATCAATTCTTCGTCCCGTGACTTGACATAGAGGCGATTGACATCATCAGGGTTGGTACGATTTGTTGCTTCTGCCTGAGCGTATACTCGATAGAGTCTACCATCCAAAACAAACTGATTGACAAAGTTAGAACCCAGATAAGTTTGAAGAGTATTGAGAATTTCACTAATATCGACATTGAGAGCGTTAGCTCGATCGCGATCGATGTCTGCCTCAAGCATTGGACTATCAAAGGTAAAAGTACTGATAGCCTCGGCAATTTCTGGTCTTTGACTGGCTGCTGCCATGACCTGTTGGGTATTAGCAATCAAAGCCTCCATTCCCTTACCTTGACGGTCTTCAATATAAATTTCCAAACCTCCAAAATTACTCAAGCCATCCACGGGAGGCGCATTGACTGCAATGACCCTCGCACCATCTATTTTCTGCTGAAATTCTTGGTTGATACTTTCTAGTAGACCAAATACCGAACTAGAATCCTTGGTTCTTTCACTCCAAGGCTGAAGTTTGGCAAACATAGTTCCTTTATTGCTGTTTTGTCCATCGAACGAAAAACCTGAAACTGCTATTGAATGCTGTACTTCTTCGTGACCCATTACTATCTGTGCTGCTTGCCGCACAACCTTATCGGTATAGCTTAAGGAAACTCCAGGTGGTGATTCAATGATGGATAAAAAATAGCCTTGATCTTCTTCTGGAACAAATCCTTGAGGTAAACTAACGTAAATCCAACC
The DNA here is from genome assembly GCF_000756305.1 of Myxosarcina sp. GI1. Classification (NCBI taxonomy): domain Bacteria; kingdom Bacillati; phylum Cyanobacteriota; class Cyanophyceae; order Pleurocapsales; family Pleurocapsaceae; genus Myxosarcina; species Myxosarcina sp. GI1. The sequence goes on along the minus strand of NZ_JRFE01000012.1, from coordinate 19,260 downwards.
TGTTAGTACCAAACCCCCAAAAAATATAGCAAGAATTATCCACTTCAATCTAACTAAAAATTCGATCGCTCTTCGATAATTTTCTTTCAGCCAATCGAAAATGCCATTAAAGCGAGGGAACAACCATCCCAATGGACCTCTAACCGTTTCTGTGTGACGTAGAAATACCCCAGACATAGCAGGCGAGAAGGTCAGAGCGTTAAATGTCGAAAAGGCAATTGCAAAGATTATGGTTAGAGCAAACTGTTTGTAAACAATTCCTGTCGTTCCTGGAAAAAAAGTTACGGGGATAAACACTGCCATTAGTACGATAGAAGTAGATATAACCGCTCCTACTAACTCTTCCATAGCATCTAAAGCTGCCTGTACTGGTCGCATTCCCTGAGACAGTTTAGCCGAAACTGCTTCGACAATTACAATTCCATCGTCTACTACCAAGCCTGTTGCTAGAACACAAGCAAATAATGTTAGCTGATTGAGAGTAAATCCCAAAGCCATTAAACCGATTGCCGAACCTACAAGAGATACAGGAATAGCAACCGCAGGAATTAAGGTAGTGCGCCAGTCTTGCAAAAAGATAAAGATAATTAAAACTACCAAGCCAATTGCCTGAATTAAGGTAATTACTAAATCTTTTAAAGAAGCATTAATAAACAGAGTATTATCTTGAGCGATTTCTGCTTTTAACCCCTTGGGAAAATCTCTTTCTAACTCTTTCATTTTTGCTTTGACCAATTCGGCAGTGTTCAAAGCATTTGTGCCTGGAAGTTGATAGATTAGTAAGCCAACTGCGGGTTTTTTAGCATCGAGTATTGCTTTGGTAAAGTAATCTTCTACTCCTAATTCAGCCCGTCCAATATCCTTAATTCTGATTAGCGTACCATCACTGTTAGCTTGCACTACCAAATCTTCAGCTTCTTCAACAGTAGTAAAACGTCCATTAATTCGTAGTGGTAATTCGTATTGTTGCGAGGTAGCTACTGGCTGTTTGCCGATACCACCAGCACCGACTTCAAAGTTTTGATTTTCGATTGTAGATATGACATCAGTAGCAGTTAATCCTCTAGCGGCTAGCTTATTCGGATCGAGCCAAATTCTCATTGAATAGGTTGCCGAACCAAATATGTCGAGACTACCAACTCCTTCAATGCGTTTTAGTTCGTTCCACAAATAGCGATCGACATAATTGTAGAGAAAGACGGGATCGTAATAATATTTTCCTGCCGCATCTTTTTCTGAGTAAATAGCATAAACCAAAGTAATGCTGGGAGATTGTTTTTCAGTGGTTATTCCTGTAGCAGTAACTCTTTGAGGTAGATCGGGTTCGGCTTGGGCAACACGGTTTTGCACTAATACCTGAGCGATATCGGTATCTTGTTCGGTAGGAAAAGCTACATTGATAGTTGCGTTACCATTGTTATCGGTTTGAGAATTAATCCACTTGACATCTTCTGTACCGTTGATCTCTCGCTCTAGTACGGTAGTGACATTATCTACAGTAGTTTTCGCATCTGCACCGACATAATTGGCACTTACCGTAATTTGTTTGGGAGCAATTTGCGGTAATTTGTCTAGAGGCAGCATGGCAATACAAATAGCCCCGATAATTACGATCGCGATCGTGCAAACAGTGGTTAAAACAGGTCGTTTGATAAAAGGGGTGGAGATTGACATTTTTTATCGGGGAATGGGGTTTTTTGAATAGCGAGTAGCGTGTAGCGAGTTTGGCTGAAATAGTGGGAATGATAAATAAAGAGAGGAAGTATAGGATGTATTGATGATTTCTAATGATTGATAATATTTCTATTCAGCAAAGAACCAAACATTTTGCAGTTAGAGTAATTAAAGCTTATATAGAGTTGAGTAAAAAACATTTTGATGATGCTGCCAAGATACTATCAAAACAATTTCTAAGCTCGGGAACTTCAATCGGAGCAAACTGTGCAGAGGCTAGGTTTGCTCAATCAAGAGCCGATTTTCTATCAAAATATTTAATCGCTTTAAAAGAAACTTGTGAGTGTAAATACTGGATTGAAATAATGATTGAATCTAACATCGTATTGAAAAATAAATTTAATATGATGCTTCCCGAACTAGAGCAAATAATCCGAATTCTTGTTTCAACTACTAAAAAGCTCAAAGAGAACAAATAAATTTACTTCCTACTTCCTACTCTCTACTTCCTACTTTTTCCTCAGCAAGTTTGATTGGCATCCCATCTTGCAGACTAAGGATATTAGAAACCGCAATTCTTTCTCCTTTTTGAAGACCAGAGACTACCTGATAGTTTCCATCTTGAATACTGCCCAACTTTACTGGTTGCTGTGCTGCTATTAGTGTCGATTGTTTTTCCTGTGGAGATTTAGAACTGCTTTCTCCCGATTTACTTTGAGAATCTTTTGCTTCAGTATTACCTTTTTGCTTCGCTACATAGACAAAGTTTTGTCCTCCTAGAGTAGATATCGCAGTAGTTGGAACTAAAATACCTGGATTTTTCTTCCAGATCGTCCTGACTTGTAAGTATTCACGATCTTTCAGACTTTCTTGATTGTGAAAAAGCACCTTTGCTAAAATAGACTGAGTATCTTGCTGAACCAAAGGAGCGACATAGACAATTTTTCCTTCAACTCCAGCACTACCATCTCGGTCGATACTCTCTACTGTAAGTCCAGTTCTGAGGCGATCGCGATATTCAACAGGTACATTTATATTAAGCTCTAAGTTTTGATTGTTGGTAATAGTGGTCAGAGAATCGCCTACACTTACATAATCACCGACTTTTTTAAAATCGAGACTGCCCACAATACCATCGATAGGTGCAGTAATGGTGTTATAAGCCAAACTTTGACTGACTGACCCTAATTCCGCTTTGGCGCGATCTACGGCTGCGTTTTGACTGCTAACATTAGCCCTAGCTTGCTCTACCTGTTCGTCTGCAGCCTGAAGAGATTTTATCGCTGCATTCAAAGTTTGTTTGCGGGAATTGCGTTGGGCAAAACTGCTTTTAAGATCTCGATTGTCTTCATCTAAATCTTGTTGGGGTAAAGCACCTCCTTTAACCAGCATTTTTGTTCTTTTGATATTAGTTTTCGCTAGCTCTACCTCAGCTTCAGTATCTTGCAAATCTGCTCTGATACCTTCAACCTCTGCCGCAGCAGCAGCGCGGTTGGCTTCTGACGTTTTTAGTTCTGCTCGCGTTTGACCTAATGTAGCTTGTTCGACATTAACGCTTTGAATGGCAGCATTGACGTTTTCTTGTTCTTGAGTCGGCTCTAGCTTTACTATGGGATCTCCACGACTGACGCGATCGCCTTGTCGCACAAAAATTTCAAGAATTCTGCCTTCAATACGAGGGGCGAGATTTACTCTCTCTGTGGCTTGTAAAGTACCAACATATTCGCTGCTATCCACTAACGTATCTAATTCAATAGTTTTTAGCTTGACAGCAACTACCTGGGGTTCTTGTGATTCTACTTTTCCACCACAGCCAGATAAACTTATTGATAAAATTGCAGTTGTCACAACCGATGTAGAGATACGTGAAATACACGTATCAGGCATAAAGAGCGAACTTAGTTTGAAGGTCATTTGAAGATTACCTTTAGCAATGAGCAATGAGCAATGAGCAATGAGCAATGAGCGATGAGCAATGAACAATGAGCAGTCAACAGTAAACATTATTCATTGTTGAATACTTAGTTTTAGCGGTCTTCGGTTGCTAAAAAATGGAATTCTTCAGCAACCGAGCCTTTTGTCCTTCGCTTTCTACATTAGTCAAACAGAAGTAGCTGAGACTGATTAAACAATTCCTCCTGTAGCGCGAATATTTTGACCTGTAATCCAGCTAGCGTTATCGCTCGCTAACATAACAATCGTGTTGGCAATATCTTTTGGCTGACCCAAACGACCTAAAGGAGTTTGAGCGATAAGCTGGTCTATCTGTTGCTGTTCTAGTACTAAGCCATCTGTTTCCGTTACACCAGGGGCAACGGTATTAACGGTTATTTGTCGCTCACCAAGCTCTTTTGCCAGACAATTGCTAAACTGCTCTATAGCTGCTTTTGAACCTGCATAAGCTCCACCAGCAGGAATACTCATAGATGTGCCGCCAGTAGAAATACTAATGATTCTCCCGCCATCGGCTATTTGTTTGGCAGCTTCCTGTAGAGCAAAATAAACTCCGCGAGTGATGTCAAACATACTGTCGTATTCTTCTGGAGTCATCAGAACATTGGGCTTGAAAATATTTGTTCCTGCGGCATTATTAATCAAAACATCGACCCGCCCAAAATAGTTAACAGTTTTGCCAAACAGATCGCGGATATCTTCGATTTTTTTGACATCGATTTTCAGAGCAATCGCGTCAGAGCCTATAGCTTTAATTGCAGTCACTACTTCATTAGCTTGGTCTTGGTTACTATGATAGGTAACTACAATATTGGCTCCTTCCTCTGCTAATCTTAGGGCGATCGCTCTACCAATACCTCTGGATGAACCAGTTACAATTGCTACTTTTTCTTTCAAGTTCATGATTTTAGTTGTTGTAAGTACTAGGTTTTTGATTTACTAACTGCTTTATTTAAGAGCAGATAGTAATGATAATTATGCTGAATCTAAGATGACCGAATTGTCTTTTACAATCTTTTTATTTCAGCAATTGCAGCGATTTCATATCTTTTGGCTCGGATTCGACCATAGTTTTGGGAGTGCGATCGTATACACAGGTTAAATGCTTCAAACAATCGCGCAATTCTACAGTCAATGCCTCAGACTGATAACGCCAACTCCAACTTCCTCCAGTTTTGCCAGGAGTATTCATTTTGGCTTCGCTACCCAGCCCCAGAAGATCTTGAAGGGGAAATATAGCAAAATTAGCTACAGAACTAGCAGCCAAACGAATTAAACCCCAGTGAATATTAGCTTGGGAATAAACTTGACCCAAATAGTTTAATATCTTTGTTTTTTCTGCTGTGGATTGCTCTTCAAACCAGCCTACTGTAGTGTTATTGTCATGAGTTCCCGTATAAACAATGCAGTTGGGAGAATCATAATTGTGAGGTAAAAATTCAGGATCTCCGTCTTCGTTAAAAGCGAATTGAAGAACTTTCATTCCAGGAAAATTAAATTTGTCTCTTAAAGCTTTTACTTCTGGGGTAACGATACCCAAGTCTTCAGCAACGATAGGCAGTTTACCTAATTTTGCTTTGAGAACCTCGAAAAATGCTTCACCTGGAGCTTGCATCCACTTTCCTTTTTCTGCCGTTCGTTCTCCTTTGGGTACTGCCCAAAAAGCTTGAAAGCCACGAAAATGATCGATTCTGAACAAATCGAAATAGTCGAGATTTTTTTGGACTCGTTCTAGCCACCATTCAAACTCAGTTTTTTCTAACTCTTCCCAGCAATAAACTGGATTACCCCAAAGCTGACCCGTATCGCTAAAATAATCTGGTGGAACTCCAGCCATTAGTTCGGCTTCGCCTCGTTCGTTGAGGTAAAATAGCTTGGGATTTGCCCAGGCATCAACGCTGTCGTGGGCGACATAAAAAGAGATATCGCCAAAGATACTAATTCCGCGATGGTTAGCATAATTTTTAAGCTGTTGCCACTGGGTAAAAAACTGAAACTGTAAAAACTTTTGCAAGTAAATAGCGTCACTCAGATATTTTGTCCATTGTGCTATAGCTGATGGCTGCCGTTTGGCAATTGCTTCATCCCATTGATTCCAGTGAATGCCTTTTAGCTCTTGTTTAATGGCAATAAATAAGGCGTAGTCATCAAGCCAAGCACTCTGAAGAATACAGAAGTCTTGAAATTTGAGTTGTTGTGCTGGCGTACCTTTGGTTTTGAAATTGTCGCTAGCTAACTTTAGCAGCGGCATCTTTGTTTGAATTACCCTTTCATATTCTACTTTTTTGGGAGAAAATTCTGGCAGATTTTTAAAATCTTCTTCGCTCAGTAAGCCTTCTTGTTGCAGTTTTTCCAAGCTAATTAATAAAGGATTACCTGCAAAAGCTGAATAAGACGAATAAGGTGAATTTCCCTCCATTGTCGGTCCGAGGGGCAATATTTGCCAGATTTGTTGACAACTTTCTGCTAAAAAATCAACAAACTGATAGGCTGCACTACCTAAATCGCCGATGCCAAAACGACTGGGCAAAGAAGTAGGATGAAGCAAAATTCCACTGACTCTAGAATTAAACATATTAGATTTGTCTTTAAATCATTGACCATTTAATTTCAGCAATACTGCTTTTTTCTCGATCGCCTCTAAGTTAATTTCGCGATTATCGAGTTTTTCTTTTATTGCTGATTTTTCAGAGTTTATCGGTAACTTAATCTGAAACTTTGTCTCTCCTGGTTTGGACAAACAATCAATATTCCCCTGATGTTCGATCGCGACGATACGGTAAACTAAATCCAGCCCCATGCCAGTTCCTCTACCAATTTCTTTGGTAGTAAAAAACGGTTCAAAAATCCGCGTTTGGATTGCTTTAGGAATACCAGGACCATTATCGGCAATTTCGACCAGTATATAGTTTTCAAGTTTGGAAGTAGTTATAGTAATCTTGCCATTTATCTGTTTATCTAAAGCGTCAATAGCGTTATCAATCAAATTTGTCCAAACTTGATTTAGAGAACCACCGTTGGCTCTAATTAGAGGGAAATCAGTCTCATAATTGCGAACCACCGACACATTTTGTTGCTCTAACTTATATTTGAGAATGACCAAAGTATTATTCAAACCTTGATGAATACAGGTGTTGTTCTTCTTTACAGGATCGCGGTCTACATAAGAATAGGATTTAACTGAGTCAACAATTGTAGAAATACGATTGACGCTTTCTTTTAAAGTGGCTAACAAACTAGCTTGAATCAGACTAGTTTCTAGACTAGAAAAAAAATAGTTTAAGGTATTGCTATCTAAAGTATCTAAAATTGACAATTTTTGAGTAGTAATTCCTCCCATTACTAAATTAGGTGCAATTTGTTCTCCTCGACTGACGTTGTGTGCTTCTAGCCAAATTATTAATTCGTCTTCTAAGTCTAACTGTTCTAAAGGGTCGTAAGAACAAGTTTGCAGAATATGAGCGATCGCTTCCTGTTCTAGTTTAATTAGGATCGTTAGCTGTTCGGATGTTAGCAGTTGCTCGATACATCTAAGACTTTGTGCATATAATTTGGGAGCTAACTTTTTAAGCTGAATTACCGCACTGCAAGCAGCAGAGGCAGGATTATTTAACTCATGAGCCAAACCTGCTGCCAGGGTTCCCAAACCAATCAACTTTTCATGCTGTAAAGATTGGGTTTGTAGTTCCTGGAAGCGTACTGCCATGTGACCCAAAATTACTTTTCTAACAGAAGGATAACTAAAAAGCATTTGCCAGAAATATTCTTCGGAAAATACAGCCAGAAGCGTTCCAATTACTGCCGTACCATTTGCCAAATGTTTTTCACCAGCTAGTATCGGTACTTCACCAAAAAACATATCTCGCCCATAGTTAGCAATATGGATTTCTTGACTGTCAATTTTTCGTGAAATCTGAACTTCTCCTTCGAGAACTATGTAAAAGTATTTTGTCAATTCTCCCTGACTAAAGATAGTTTCTCCCAAGCTATAGGCAACTTGATGACATGTATTCTCTAACTCCTCTCTTTCTATTGAGGATAGTTTTTGAAATAAAGATATTTGGTCCAACATATTTAGTATTAGAACCTCAAAATGAAGCTAAGTATTGATGAACGAATTTCACCGTTACCGAACCTTCTCCAACGGCAGAAGCTACACGTTTAATCGACTCAGAACGAATATCGCCATTGGCAAAAATTCCTGGAACGCTAGTTTCATATAGGTAAGGATCTCGTTTAACATTCCAGCTTTTTGGTTTTTTGCCGTTTTGCTCGATATTTGAACCCGTAACCACGTAACCAAATCGATCTAACATTACTAAATCTTTTAACCACCCAGTATTGGGCTTTGCGCCGATAAAAACAAACAAAGCTTCAGTATCAATAGTTTCTAGTTCATCGGTTTCTAGATTGTTAACCACTAGAGATTCAAGCTTATTTTTACCTAAAGCTTCTACAACTTGGGTTGATAATCGAACCTTAATATTATCGGTAACATTAATCTGGTCGATCAAGTAATGAGACATTTTTGCTGCTAGAGAATTCGCCCGTACTAAAATAGTTACGGTTCTCGCATACTTGGCAAGGTATATTGCTGCTTGACCAGCCGAGTTAGCACCACCAATAATATAAACATCTTGATTACTACAAGAAATGGCTTCAGTCATAGCTGCACCATAATATACTCCCGCACCAGTCAATCGATTGATACCAGGAACATTTAGTTTGGTGTAAGAAACACCAGTTGCAATAACCAAGGCGTGACAGTTAATTTCTTTCCCGTTAGTTAGAGTGACAATACGATACTGTCCTTCGGTACGAATGCTAGTAACTTCCTGGGGAGTCAAAATTTCTGTGCCAAACTTATATGCTTGAGCCACAGCACGACGAGCTAATTCTCCTCCTGTTAAACCTGCGGGAAATCCGAGATAGTTTTCGATTCGAGAACTGGTACCAGCTTGCCCCCCAGGAGCTTGTTTCTCGATGAGGAGAGTTTTTAAGCCTTCAGATGAACCATAAACTGCTGAAGCCAAACCAGCAGGACCACCTCCTACAATAACCAGATCGTAAAAAGGCATCTGGGCATCGGTTTTTAAACCAATTTTGTTGGCAATTTCTAGAATAGAAGGAGATTTTAGATCCGAACCATCGGGGAAAACTAAATATGGTAGTTTGGAGCAGTTTAATTCTCGCTCTGATACTATTTTGGTAGCAGAGGTATCTGTCGCTAAATCCCGCCAAATATAAGGCACGTGGTGGCGAGCCAAAAAATCTTTAATTTTATGAGACTTGGGCGACCAGCGATAACCTAAAACCTGAACTCCTTCAAAAATATTTTCTAGAGAACGATCTTGCCAAACTTCTAATAAATCATCTAAAACGGGATAGAGATTAATATGGGCGGGTAGCCAAGGCTTTAATAGATAATAGTCTATCTTTGCTTTGTTGATGGCATCTATTGCTGCTTTAGTATCTGCATAAGCTGTAATCAGAGCTTTTTTAGCTTCAGGATACATTTTTTGTGCCTGTTCGAGAAATTCTACGCCTGTCATTTCAGGCATTCGCTGATCTACAAGGAATAAAGCAACATAATGTTGTCGTTTCTTTAAATCTAGTAACAACTCTAATATTTGTTTGCTGGAACTAGAAGGTACTATGCGAAAAGAAGAACTATATTGACTTCGCAAGTCGCGAGTCATAGTGTGAAGTACTTCGAGATCGTCATCTATTGCAATGATTGCAGGTTTAGCCATAAAGAAATTTTTTCTCGTGTAGAATTATGTAGTTTGTCATTTCGAGCGACTAAAAGTAGAGAGTAGGATAGTTACCCAACCTCGTACCAGAGATATTTAATTCGCTACTCGCCACTAACTTTTAAACGCCGACCATTTCAGGAGAGTCAACGCGATCGACAATCTGAATATCATCACAGAAAGAACTTTTTTCTAACAGTTGTTTGATTGCTTCTGTCGGTCGAACTAAATAAATTTGAACTCGATCGCCCAACTGTTGCTTGTTAAAGGCAAGCGCCCTAATTCCTTCGCTAGAAATATTTTCTAACTCGCTCATCTCTAGCATGAGATATTTAACCGATCGAACTGTTGCCCGTTCCAATACTTCTTGAAAATGCCAGATAGTGCTTTGGTCGAGAGTACCTTTAAGAATTATTTCTGCTCGCTCGTCTGTAACCTCAACTAAATTAGCATCAAAGGGTACTTTAGTCGGCATTACTCGAACTTTAAACCTCATTTCATCTAAATCTGTAGGGAGGTTAATAGTTAGATTAGCAGCATCAAAATCAAAGAAAGGTCGCTCGTTAAGCCAAACGGCACTAATTTCAATACTGCCGGCAGGCAGAATATCTGGTTGTATTCGTAAAATGTTGTCTTTAAAACCATTTGGCTTAGGCTTAAAGTACAAATCCATCGGCTTATTAGTAAGCAAGAGATTGATATAAACAGTTGCCAGGTAAGCAAGCTCGAAGGAATGGTAGCCACTCATAGAGTGAGAACCTTTACCGCGCTCGTTCCCCTCTATTAAGTAGGGTATGCCGTTAGCTAGAACATTGAAATAGATACCACCGTCTTCATTATCTAAAAACCAGGCGTTGTAGAATGCTGCTGATTCTCTAGCCTGTTTGCGGAACTCGCAATTTCCTGTCGAACCTGCCAAAATCAAGTAAGCTAAAATTGCCTGTTCTTGCTGCCACCAGGCTTTGCGATCGTGCCAGACATGACGATGATGCTTGTGGTTGGGTAAGGCAGTGCGTTCGACCACATCGTACCAGCCTCCTCGTTGGCAATCGCTACCAACTGCGGGCATAATTCTGGCAATTTTTTCAGCCAAAGCAGTATATTTCTCTTTGGGATTGAGATGGTACATCCGCATGATGTTCCAAGCAATTTTTAGATTGTGACCGACTACTGCCCGATCTTGTTGCCAACCCCATACCTTGTCGGGAGTCCAATCTTGATTGAAACGTTCTTGAACAAAAGGACTTGCTTCGGAACAGGGAAAATGCTTTTCGATCAAATCGAACGTATATTCTAAAAAGTCAGCGCACCTTTGTTCTCCCGTAGCGAGATACATATTGATCAAAAATGCTGGTGCATGATCCCCAATTGAGTTCCAATTTTTTTTCGCTCTGTTCGGACCTAGTGTAGGGCAATGGGGACTGAGGGTAATGGGATCGATATGAGAGAAAAAGCCGCCATGTTCGGTTTTATCCAAAAAATAGCGATCGAAAAGATTAATAGTCAGGTCGAGATCGTGCTTGATTTGCACATCGCCAGTCACGCGATAGGTTTGGGTCGGTCCTGCTAGAGCATAGATCTGTTCGTAAGCAGGAATGGCATGGCGATCGTCACCAAATTCTGAAGCAAATACTTTTTGTTTGCTACCATCGGGCATAATATCTACCCCATGATACCAATAGCAAATTTCTTCACTCTCATCTAAAAAACGCATGTTATCGTGCAAATACTCGGTTCCTTTTTCGGCTGCTTCGAGATATCGTTCTTCTCCAGTCAACATATAGGCAGAAGCAAAGCCATATACTAAGCGAGAAATAGTGTCAGTTTCTTGCCGAGTGGAACCATCTTTCGCACCCATAAGACTAATACTCGTCCGATACTTATCGTAATTTATTTCACCATCGTCAAACTGTGACTTTAAATAGAAATCAGCTAGCTGTTTGATTTGCTTAATCCACCAGTCGGGTTTCTCAAACAAATATTCACTATTGCTTCGCCCTAGAAAGACAATTTGCTTGGCAACAAACTGAATATCTTCGACATCAGGATAGAAAATACCATAAACGAATAAATAACGTCCTGGGACCAGCATCGATTTCATTTGGAAAGTACAGTCTTGATATGGTTCTCCTAGATTACGAACTAGTTGAGCATAAGTCATGTCTGTTAGTTCGATTTCGTAGTCCCGTTTATCTGATGTTTGCAGTTTGAAAGTACCAGAGTCTCCGCGATCGGGATCGAATTCGGTAACATATCCAGCAATTAAATCCGAAATACAAAAATCTAGCTTGTTCATGTTTGTTCCTAGTAAAGATAAAGTTGAGCGAGTAAATTAGAATTGTCTCTAAAAAGATCGAGTTATATAGCTAGTCGTTAGCCACAAACCAATTTAAAATCTTGGCGTTGAAAACAATCTAGAAATTTACGGTGTAGTTTATTGAGAAATAAGTACGACTATGCTGCGATCTGTAACCATGTAGCGTTTGTTTTGAATTAACACCTCACGACATGGTTCTAAAATATCTGAGGGAGATTCTAGAGCGGTATCGATAACTTTATACCAGTTTCTATTTGGTAGGGGCGGAATTTCAAATTCCAAACTTCCCCAGTACATATTTAACATGACGTGAATATCTACAGTCCCGTCAAAACCACCTAGAGTATAGGCGAGAACAAGAGAATTTTTGTCTTGCCATCCAGGTCGATATAATTGACAACCATGCCAGGAAATATCTGCCAAACCACGTTCGTTAACTTCACCATTGAAAAAGCCACGACGGCAAAAGCTACCATAGCGTTTGCGAAAAGCAATCATCGAGCTAAAAAAGCGCACTGTCTCTGCATTCTTAGTAACCAATTCCCAATCGTGCCAATTAAGCTCATTATCCTGACAGTAAGTATTATTGTTGCCTTTTTTAGTTAGTCTAAATTCATCTCCCCCAAGAATCATGGGAACTCCTTGAGAAAGCAACAGCATTGCCACCGCATTTTTTACTTGGCGTTTTCTGAGGGCTTCTATTTTAAGATCGTCGGTTTCTCCTTCAAAGCCACAGTTCCAACTTAAATTCTCGTTGATACCATCTTGATTGTTTTCCCCATTTGCCTCATTATGCTTGTAGTTATAGGAAACCAAATCGTTGAGAGTAAAACCATCATGACAGGTGATAAAGTTTAGACTGTTGATAGGCTTACCGCCGCTATGCTGGTAAAGATCGGCGCTGCCCGCGATACGATTGGCTACAACATCTACCATACCAGGATCTCCTTTAAGAAATTTACGAATATCATCTCTAAAGAGTCCGTTCCATTCAGCATAACGATATCCAGGAAAACTACCAATTTGGTATAGTCCTCCTGCATCCCAGGCTTCAGTAATCATTTTTGTTCCAGCTAAAGTGTCCGAAGTTTCGATATGCCACAATACCGCAGGGTTTTCCATTGGCGCACCATTCATACCTCTAGCCAGGATCGAGCCTTCGTCAAAACGAAAACCATCGACGTGCATCTCTCGAACCCAGTATTCCAGACATTCTACAATTAGCTTGTCTACTATAGGGTGATTGCAGTTGACCGTATTGCCACAGCCACTATAGTCCATATAATACTGTTTATCAAAGGGGACGAGGTGATAGTAGATACTATTGTCTATGCCTTTAAAATTGATAGTTGGACCTTGATGTTGACCTTCGCTGGTATGATTGAATACGACATCCAGGATGACTTCAATGCCTGCTTTATGTAGTGCCTTGACCATATCCCGAAACTCAGTTATTCGATCTTTTGCTTCTCGAGCATGACAGTAAGAAGTTTCTAAGGCAAAGAAGCTATGAGGATCGTATCCCCAATAGTTGGTCAGAGATTTACCATCAACTTCTCTTATGGTTTCATCGGCATCAAAATCAAAAATCGGTAGGAGTTCGACGGCAGTGATCCCCAAAGCTTGAAGATAGGGAATTTTTTCAATTACTCCCTTATAGGTTCCTGGATACTTGCATTTAGATGTGGCAGATTTAGTAAAGCCACCAACATGCATCTCATAAATAATTGAGGAGCCAATGGGCTTTTCTAGAGGGCGATCGCCTTCCCAGTCATAATCGTCTAACTCGATAACCACACTGCGCATTGAAGTAGTTAAATTATCTTTTGAGCCTAAGGCATCCATTCTATTCCAACGCTGGTTGCAGTTGGCTCTGGCATAGGGATCGATCAAAACTTTGTTTTTATTAAAGCGATGTCCCGAACCATGAAGATCCTGAGATCCATCAATTCGATAGCCATAGCCCGAACCAGGTTTTAATCCCTTTACATATATATGCCAAAAATTATAGGTTTTATTAGTTTGCGGGTCTAATTTAAAAATCTCAATGGGTCGGGGATCGTCGGGTTGCTTAAAAATCAATAATTCGACCGAAGTAGCATTCTGAGAAAAAAGTGAAAAGTTTACACCTTCGGAGTCTGGGGTAGCACCTAAAGGATAGGTTCGACCGATAGTAGTGGTTAAGTTAGCCGTTACTTTAGTGGTTCTGGTTATTGCAGTCATAATTTTATTTTTGTCTTTAAGTAACATCGTTAGAATCTTTTAGCTATTTATTGCCCTTACAAATACATCTCTGCAATCTAAAAATTAGATAAAATTAGATATTTTGCTTGACTAAAATACCTAAATTAATAGTGATTGAAATTGTTGTCTTTTTCTTAGATGCAATGTTTCTATCGAGCAACTTAAGATTTAGTTTTTTTGGCTGGAGTACCTGAAACTTATTAAGTTTAATTGTTTAGTACTTAATTTGCAGTAATTTTATCTGCTTGTATTGTTACATGACTACCATTTATTTAATATGTATCATGTTAAATTAGCTACTTTTTTCTGTAAAAATCTATTTTTTGTAAAAACAAATAGTAACCTTACTTGATTTATTAGATTAAAACTCAATCGGAAAGAAATAGATAAGAAAATAAATATAAAGATCTTTACTTTTCCTTTTCTATTCGTTGATAGTCTAAAAGCAATCGAACAATTATTTTCAATTTAATTGTTTGCAGCAATGCAAATATACAGAATATAGAGTATTAAATACTGCTGCTAAATCGGTTTTGTTTGAAGATATATAGTAACTGCCGATTGAGAGATTTATTCAGGATTTGTTACTAAAAATACATTCAAGCTTTTACTAAGTTTTTAATTTAAAATGTCCCGCTACTTAAATTAAGTAATAATGTCTATCTCAACTTTTCCTTACCCAAATGCTGTACTAGACGACCGAGAACTTCAGCAAGCTCTGGCGGAGATCGATCCTCAGTTCGGTGATTTTGTAACTCGCGTGGCTGGTGAAGCCTGGGGAATGCCATTAATCGATCAGAAAACTAAAGCTTTAATTGCGATCGCCATTGATATAGTCAATCAAAGTTTATTAGGACCTGGTACTCCCTTTGCCGCTCACTTAGATATGGCAATTAAACAGGGGGCTACCCGAGCCGAAATAGAGGAATTACTGCTATTTTTATGTGTTTACGCAGGTTTTAACAAAGCTGCGGCAGGCTTTGGGGCTTTGAATGAAATTTTAAATCGAGCATAAATACTAAATACTAATTTGAGGAAGCAAAATGATAATGTTAGCTACCACTAGAAAAACCGATTATGCGATACGCGATCGCCAGGGAAAACTAGCTTTTTATGTTTTATTATGGAAGCGAAAAAGTATTAACCTCAGTCTATTTGATAACTATTGGCGAGATGTTCACGGTCCTGTCTGCGCTCGTTTGCCCGGACAACATCAGTATTGGCAGTTCCATTTAGATCGTTGCGAAGGAGAGTTATGGCCCACGGTACCAGGAGTAGAATACACCTGTGCCGAAGCAAACCAGTTTGAGGGTATTGCCGAACTAACTTTCACTAGTGAAGCGGAAAGAAATCTTTGGTTTGAGTCTGCCTCAATTCTCATGGATGACGAGCATAATATTTTTAGCAAAGCAATCGGCTACAACACCAGTCTGGGTAATTCCATAACCTATGTAGACGGTATTCCCAGCGGTCAGCCTAATGGTAAGCTGGACTTGCTGAAGTTTCATATTATGGTCAAAAAATCTCCCAGTGCCAGCATTATTGCTTTGCGCCAATATCTAAAAGAAACTTTTGCTCCCACAGTCTCTCAAAGCGAATCGGTTCTCAAACTAAGACTGCATCTGTTTGAAGCAGTCGATAATTCTCGTGCTGATGCTTCTGGAGTATCACATTTTGAACCGCCAGAAGAACAGTATCAGGCAGCAATTGAAATTGCTTTTGCTAACCCATTAGAAATGGAAAAGTTTTTTGCTTCCCCAGAATATGCAATTGCTACCAGAGATCTGAGTCGATATGTACGGCGGTTTTTACTCTTTCCCGAACGTACTGCCTATACTTTTGTTTATGACGGAGAAATGACTCTGGCGGGACAGCGTAGTTCTACTGTTGCCGAATTAATCGCTAATATCGGCGCAACAAATCAACTAAAAGAAGACGTAACTACCCTCATGATGCAACAGCAATTAATTCCCGATCGCAATGGTGCTAATGGTTCTTCTAGCAATGGCAATGGAACATTAACAAGTCTCAACACTTCTGGTACGGGCAATAGTAGTGAAGCTTATGCAGCTAAACCCATCAAAAAGCGAACAAACTATTATCGAGATTTGGCTGCTGACTATTCTCGTCCTGGATTGGTAACGTCATACGTAGCTAAAAAACTCATTGAAGATGGGGAAAGGTATGCAGCCATGAAGGAAGCAACCTTACCTGAAATCAATGCTAGCTATACTTTGACACAAATCGAACGAGAAAATAAAGACTGGTGGGTAACTCACTGCGAAGCCCTAAGACAGGGGCGGGGAGACATCTTAACGGCTGAATATCGCGAAGATCTGGTTTACTTTTGCCAAGATGGACCCTACCAGGGTTTGGACCAGCAAAAAGAGCGAGAAAAACACTGGTGGGCTTTAATCGCCCAACCAGGAGTTACTATGTGTTGGCCAATTGTTATGTTTCATGGCGAAGTTACTTACTTTGAATGGAAATGCGTCGATGATGAGACAAATGAGACTACAGCCAAAGGTTCCGTAACCTGGATGCGTAGAGGTCACAGAGGTGGCTGTTATCTCAAAACCGAACAACTAACTTTTTACCGTGACGTGTTTGCTTCAGATAATCTACTAAATTTGATTAAAACTTAGGTTGAAATAACTGTAATTATCATCCAGTCGAGCCAAAGCTCACGGTCGAAAATATGTTTGATGATTTTTTCAGCAGGGTAGCTCGTCAATCCGATCCATCATTAATTAACCCTAAAACGAAAGCCTTAATTGCGCTCGCCGTCGATTTGGCTAACAATGGCGATCGATATCCCGATACTTTATTTAACAGTATCGAGCGAGCCGTTCGGCAGGGAGTTACACCGCAGGAAATTAGAGAATTGCTGTTGTTACTCTGCGTCTATCTTGGATTTAATCGAGTAGCTGGCAGTTTCGGAATCCTAAATAACAATTTACAGCAACACGATCGTAAGAATATGATGTCTGCAATAAAACCCAAAGACTATGCCATACGCGATCGCCAGGGGAAAGTGGCTTTTTACGTACTTTTAAAGAAACGTCAGGGAATTAACCGCGAACTCTTTTACGATTACTGGAAAAATGTTCGTGGTCCCGTTTGCGCTCGTTTACCAGGTCAGTATCAGTATTGGCAATTACATTTAGAACCCAATCGTAGCGGTCTATGGCATCAAACGTCTGATGTTGAATATATCTGTCCCGACGATCGACAGTATGACGGTATCGCCGAACTAACTTTTCCTACAGAAACCGATCGCCAGCAGTTTTTAAAGTCTTCAAAAATTTTAATGGCAGACGAGAAAAATTTATTTAGTAAAGCGATTGTCTACCAGACGGCGATTGATAATTCTCGCACCTATACCGATCTTATGCCCGTAGGAGATCCTAATGGAGAAGGGTCGAGTATTAAATTTCACATTTTAATTCAGCAAGCCGAACGGGTAAGCTCGAATAACTTTCGGCAGTATCTGAGGAATTTTGCCGAGATTACCTCACAAAGCAATCTGGTGTTAAAGCTCAGACTACACCTGTTCGAGCCGCTCGATAATTCTCGTTCTAGTACTTCGAGAGTATCTTACTACGAACCACCAGAACAACAGTATCAAGCCGCGATCGAAATCGCTTTTGCCGATCGCCTCAAAATGGAGCAATTTTTGGCTTCAGAGCAATATACGATCGCCACTCAGAATTTGCCTCAATACGTCAAAAAGTTCTATCCTTTTCCCGAACAGAGTGCCTACACTTTTGTTTATGAAGGCAAATTAACTCTAGCAGGTCAACGCAGTGCTAATGTTGCCGAGCTAATTACCAGGGCGGGAGCAACCAATCAACTTCAGCCAGAGATAGTTTCTACTTTTAGTGATGCCGAATTAGAATCATCTAGCAAGAGCGACAACTCTGGATTGGGTCGATATTTGCAAGGAGTGCAGCACTTTGGCGTTACTGTTAGAGACATGGCGCAATCGGTCGAATTCTACACGCAAGTATTAGGAGGACAGCTAGTAGTCAGCGAAGAAGAATTAGTCGGCGATACGGTACAAAATACCCTGTTTCAGAAAGAAGAACTAGACGCGATCGCTAAAGGACTTGCTTCGGACAACGCAGACATACCTAATCTGAGAAGCACAAAGGATGATGCTCTAGACGTTAAATTTATTTCCTTTGGGAATGTAGTTGTCGAACTAATCTATTTTCGCCAAGCAGGCATAGCTAATCCCCATGAAAGTTCGGTGGCGACTCTGCCCTCTCATATCGGTAGAGTTAATGCCATGCACCTTTCATTTAACCTCAAAGAAGATCTAGACCTCAATCAGTTTGCTCTAATGTTAGAAGCCGAATGTCATCGTCGAGGTATGAATGAGGTAATTTTTAATCGTGTGAAGCGGGTCAATTCTCTGGCAGAAAGAAAAGCTCTGGCTCTCAAACATAATTCCTTTAAATTTTGGAACGAAGGAGAGGATAACAGTGTTGACTGGAGTAAAGATCCGATGGAGGGGTGGTCTTTATTTTATTGTAAAGGTCCCAATGGAGAGCAACTAGAGTTCAATCAGGTAACGAGGGGAGTCAAACAGCGGTTTCGTCGCGGGGTACAAAAGTATAATCAAACCAACGGTACGGCTTTTGTATTTCCTGATTTTTCTCTGGCAAGTGCTGAGGGGAAATCGTCAGGGCAAACTAGCATTAGTCTCGACTTTACCTTTAGCTCTCGCGTTGCTGCCCCCTTTGCTACTGTATGGG
The DNA here is from genome assembly GCF_000756305.1 of Myxosarcina sp. GI1. Lineage (NCBI taxonomy): Bacteria > Bacillati > Cyanobacteriota > Cyanophyceae > Pleurocapsales > Pleurocapsaceae > Myxosarcina > Myxosarcina sp. GI1. Next base: position 559 of record NZ_JRFE01000012.1, on the reverse strand, counting down.
ACATAGTTATTGACAAGATTGAAAATACCTCTCGCTACAACCCTGAAGCTAAAAATACGCAAATTCTAGAAAGATATAGCGATGGTCTGATTCGACAGATGGATGCCCTGGGCATGACGGTTAAAGAAAGAATCGTCATCGATTCTTCTACAGGAACAATTACCCATCATTTATTAGATAATCCCTATTTTACGGGCAAGATCGTCAATCGAGTTACTCGCGATCGCGATCTTCAAAATGTTAGCTATACCCTTAGCTGGCAGCCTTTTAATACAGCAGGACAAGAGTTAGCAGAAAAAATCAGCGACAAATTACGTCAGGCGGTTCGGATGGCTGTACTAAGTGCAAAAGAAGCTGCCGAACAATTAACCACAACTACTATGGAGAGAAAAATGACTAGTTTAGAAAAATTACCAGGGCAAAATGCCGATTTAGTCAAACGCTTGTTTTCTAGAGGAGAAGCRTTTGATTCGGAAGGCTTTGTTACCTTCTTTACCGATAATCCCGTCTATCAATTTGGTAATTTTGATGTCTGTTTGGACAAACAGTCTATCAAACA